>NZ_VIGS01000023.1:0-34898 GCF_006704135.1 Micrococcus sp. R8502A1 | reverse complement strand
TTTTTTTTTGCACACCGTCTCCCCCCCCGCGCATGCCACCTCTCAGCTTTCGTCGGCGGCATGCGATCTGTATAAGAGCCGGCCCCCCGCCGGCGCTGATCCCCTCCCGGCCGAGCACCCCGATCCCGGCGAGCGCGAGGGCCGCCCACGCCACCGACCGCCACGACGGCCGCGCCGCCACGGACAGCGCCAGCGGCCCGAGCACCTCGAACGTCACGGCCACGCCCTGCGGGATTCGCGCGAACGCCTCGTAGATGGCCAGGTTCATGCCGGTCATGGCCGCGCCCAGCCCGACGACGGCGGCCCACCCCCGGGGGCCCAGGCCGGCGAGGGCGGCGCGGCTCGGCCGGGTGACGAGCAGCAGCACGGCCGCGGAGAACACCACGCGCAGGGCGACCATGGCGGACGCGCCGACGTCGTCGAACAGCAGGCCCGCCACGGACGCGCCGAGCTGCTGGCTCAGCAGCGAGAGCAGGACGAGCAGGACGAGACGCACGGGCCCAGCCTAGGGGCGCGCCGCGTCACCCCGGCCCCGGCCGGAGCGGGACCGCTGCTGCCGGAGGAGCACCGGGGGGCCCGGTTCCGCTGACCCCGAGGCCGCGGAAAACATCACGCTGACGTGCGCTAATCCGCCTCGTCATGGGAGAGTGGGGGACGCGCGCCCGCGCAGACCCCGCCCCGACCCCAGGAGGCCCGCATGGCCCGGCCCCAGACCGTCCTCACCGTGGTGGCCGCCCGCCGGCTCACCCCGCACCTCGTGCGCCTGACCCTCGGCGGTGAGCAGTTCGACGCCGTCCATGCCCGCTGGGCGGAGAAGGGCGCCACGGACCAGTACGTGAAGCTGCTCTTCGCCGACCCCGCGCTCGGCCTCGAGCCCCCGTACGACCTGGACGCCCTCCGCGAGCGCCTCGCCCCGGAGCAGCTGCCGGTCCGCCGCACCTACACGGTGCGCCACATGGACGCGGCCGCCCGCACCATGGATGTCGACTTCGTGGTCCACGGTGCGTCCGACGGCGGCGCCGCCCCCGGGCACGACGGTGGCCTGGCCGGGGCGTGGGCGGCGTCCGAGCCGGTGGGGCAGCAGGTCGCGTTCCTGGGTCCCGGCGGCGCCTACCGGCCCGACCCCACCGCCGACTGGCACCTGCTCGCCGGCGACGAGGCCGCGCTGCCGGCGATCGCCGCCGCCCTCGAGGACCTCGCCGCCACGGACGCCGCGGCGGCCGGCGTCGCGCTGATCGAGGTGACCGACGCCGGGGACGAGGTGCCCCTGACCGCGCCGGCCGGCGTCGAGGTGCGCTGGCTGCACCGCGGCGGTCCCTTCACCCCGGAGACGACGAGGTTCGCCGCCGCCGTCGAGGGCGCGGCGTGGCGGGACGGACGGGTGCACGCGTTCGTGCACGGCGAGCGGGAGCAGGTCAAGCGCGTCCGGGCGTACCTCACGGACGTGCGCGGCGTGGACCGGCGACAGCTGTCGGTGAGCGCGTACTGGGCCTACGGCCGTGCCGAGGATGTGTTCCAGGCGGAGAAGCAGACCCCGGTGGGGCAGATCTTCGAGGACGGCGCCACCGGCGGCTGACCCGCACAGGTTCGGCACAGCAGCAGCTTCGCCGCCCCTCAGGGCCTGACGGGCCAGGGGTGACGTGAGACGGTCGAGGGGTCATCGTCCGGCGGTGCCCGGCCGCCGGCACGTCCGCACCTCTGTGAAGGAGTCCCCATGAAGACGCCCGCACGCCTCGCCGTCGGCATGCTCGCCGCCTCCGGTCTGCTGCTCACCGGCTGCGCCTCCGACCCGACGCTGGACGAGAGCTGGCCCGAGATCCGCCAGAAGGT
Organism: Micrococcus sp. R8502A1; assembly: GCF_006704135.1. Classification (NCBI taxonomy): domain Bacteria; kingdom Bacillati; phylum Actinomycetota; class Actinomycetes; order Micrococcales; family Micrococcaceae; genus Micrococcus; species Micrococcus sp. R8502A1. Next base: position 33,068 of record NZ_VIGS01000023.1, on the reverse strand, counting down.
CGTGGACGCCGAGAGCCTGCGCCTGAGGGTGGAGGGCACCGCCGCCGACAAGGAGGAGGAGAAGGACGACGCGTCGGCCTCGGCGGCGCCCTCCGCCTCCCTGGGCACGGACGCCAGCCAGTCCCTGAACGTGGACCTCGCCGGCGCCACCGACGACTCCCACCTCAAGGGCACCATGAACATGGACATGGGGGCGGCCACCATGGACATCGAGGTCCTGCGCCGGGACGCCGACGTGTTCTTCAAGCTCAAGGCCGACGGTGACGACCTGCCCCAGGAGATGGGCATGTTCTCCACCCTCGTGGGCGACCGCTGGATCAAGACGAGCGCCGATCAGGCCGCGCAGATGGACATCTCACTCCAGGAGATCATGTCCGACCTCGAGGAGGACATGCCCGCCGCGGACGCCTTCGACGGCAAGGACCTGAAGGCCGAGGAGGTGGAGCTCGAGGGCAGGACGTACCTCAAGTACGCGCTGCCCGAGGAGCACCACGAGTTCGGCCGGACGATGCTGATCGACCCGGAGAGCACGACCCTCTACCGTCTCGAGGACGTGAACTCGGAGGACGAGGACGTGGACGCGAACGCCACCTTCACCGAGTGGAACGCGGTCGAGGCGCCCGAGGCCCCCGCCAAGGAGGACGTCTTCGACCTGGCCGAGCTGCAGGAGCTGGCCGGCTGACCCGCTGCGCGATCCGGGTGGGCTGGCGGGCCGCCACGGCATGATGTCCTGATGGACCGCACCGCCCCCACCCCGCCCGCGAACGCCCTCGCCCCGGACCTGCCGGAGGACATCGCACGGGAGGCGATCGCCTTCCGCCGGCGCCTCCACGGGCATCCGGAGCTGGACCTGCACCTGCCCCGCACCCAGGCCGCCGTCCTCGAGCGGCTCGAGGCCCTGCGCGCCGAGGCGGGGGAGGATGCCGCCACCGGCCGCCCCGCGCTGGAGACGAGCGTGGGCCGGGCGCTGAGCTCCGTCGTCGTGGTGCTGCGCGGCGGGGCCCCGCTGCCGGAGGGGGCCCGGCGGCCGGTCGTGCTGCTGCGGGGGGACATGGACGCCCTGCCCGTCACGGAGGAGACCGGGCTGGAGTACGCCCCCTCCGTGCCGGGCACCATGCACGCCTGCGGCCACGACCTGCACACCGCCGGCCTCCACGGCGCGCTGGCGTGGCTGGTGCGCCGTCGCGGGGAGCTCACCGCCGACGTGGTGGCCATGTTCCAGCCCGGGGAGGAGACCGGCGGCGGCGCCCTGCACATGATCCAGGAGGGGCTGCTGGAGGCGGCCGGGCGACCGGTGGACGCCGCCTACGCGATCCATGTCTCCTCGGGCACGTACCCGCGCGGCGTCCTGCTCAGCCGCCCGGGGGCGATCCAGGCCGGCTGCGACGACCTGGTGGTGACGGTGCACGGTCGAGGCGGGCACGGCTCGGTGCCGCACCTGGCCCAGGATCCGGTGCCCGTGGCCGCCGAGATGGTGCTGGCGCTGCAGTCCGTGGTCACCCGGCAGTTCGACGCCTTCGACCCGGTGGTCGCGACCGTCGGGCACCTGAGCGCGGGCACGGCGGCCAACATCATCCCGGACAGCGCCACCCTCGCCCTCACCCTGCGGACCTTCTCCGCGGACGCCCGCGCCCGGCTGCTCTCGGCCGTGGAGCGCCTGGTGCATGGGATCGCCGCGGCGCACGGCATGAGCGCGCAGGTCCGGACGGACTGCGCGTTCCCGGTGACGGCCAACGACGCGGACGCGGTGGCCTTCGTCCGCGGGGTCGTGGAGGACCTCTACGGGGCCGACGCCTACCGGGAGCTGCCCGAGCCCGAGCCCGGCAGCGAGGACTTCTCCGAGGTCCTCCAGCGGGTGCCCGGCGCCTACGTCCTGCTCGGGGCGGTCCCGGAGGGCGTGGACCCGGACGAGGCCCCGGTCAACCACTCCCCGCAGGCCGTGTTCGACGACGCCGTGGTGCCGCGGGCCGCTCAGGTGCTGGCCGAGCTGGCGCTGCGGACGGCGCCGGTGCCGGCGTCCTGAGCGCGACGGCCGGCCCGGAGCACCTCGGCGATCTGCCCGACGCACGGCTCGTTCTGCAGGCTCGTGGTGTCCCCGAGCGCGGTGCCCTGGTGCAGCTGCGTCAGCAGCCGCCGCATGATCTTGCCCGAACGGGTCTTGGGCACGTCGGGGACGAAGACCACCTCGGCGGGCTTGGCCACCGGCCCGATCACCCGCCCCACGTGCCGCCGCAGCTCCTCGGCGCGGTCGGCGGCGGAGGCGCCGGGGCCGTCATCGCCGGCCAGCCAGCTCTCGTGCGCCACCACGAAGGCGACGGCGGCGTGCCCGGTGGTCTCGTGCGGCACGGGGCACACCCCCGCCTCGATCACCTCCGGGTGCGCCACGAGGGCGGACTCGATCTCGATGGTGCTCAGCCGGTGCCCGGAGATGTTGATGACGTCGTCCACGCGCCCGAGGATCCAGACGTCGCCGTCCTCGTCCCGCTTGGCGCCGTCGCCGGCGAGGAACCAGCCCGCCTCGCCCTGGTCCGCGTAGTCCTCCCAGTACGAGTGGAAGTAGCGGGCCGGGTTCCGCCACACGGTCCGCGCCATCGCCGGCGAAGTGCGGGTGACCACGATCCGGCCCTGCAGGCCCTCGGGCGTGGGGGCGCCGTCGTCGTCGACCACGGCCACGTCCACCCCCGGTAGGGGCCGGGAGCCGCAGCCCGGCTTGAAGGCCGTGTCCGTGGGGCGGGGGGAGAGCACGGTGGCGCCCGTCTCGGACTGCCACCACGTGTCCACCATCGGCAGGTCCGGGGTGTCCCGGCCGATCTGGGTGCGGGCCCACGTCCAGGCCTCCGGGTTCACGGACTCGCCCACGGTCCCGATCAGACGGATCGAGGACAGGTCCGGACCGCCGTCCGCGTGCGCCGGGATCCCGTCCGGATGCCAGCCCTTGAGCGAGCGGATCAGGGTGGGCGCCGTGTAGTAGCTCGTCACCCGGTAGCGCTCGATCACCTCGAAGTGCCGGCCCGGGTGCGGGGCGTTCGGCACGCCCTCGTAGATCACCTGCGTGACCCCGTTCGAGAGCGGACCGTAGATCTCGTAGGTGTGCGCGGTGACCCAGGCCAGGTCCGCGGTGCACCAGTGGACGTCGTCGTCGCGCCGTGCCGGGTCCGGGTGGGAGAACAGGAAGTCGTGTGTCCACGAGGCCGCGGCGAGGTACCCGCCGGAGGTGTGCACGAGCCCCTTGGGCTGTCCCGTGGTGCCGGAGGTGTACATGATGAACAGCGGGTGCTCCGCGTCGAAGGCGCGCGGGGTGTGGGTGTCCGGCTGGCGGTCCACGACGTCGTGCCACCACAGGTCCCGCCCCTCGGTCCACGGGATGTCCCGGTGGCCCGTGCGGTCCAGGACGAGGACGTGCTCGATCGCGTTGTCCCCCGACACGGCCTCGTCCGCGTTGGCCTTCACGGGGACGGCGGTGCCGCGGCGGAACTGGCCGTCGGTGGTGACGAGCAGCTTGGCGCCCGTGTCCTCCACGCGGAACCGCAGCGCCTCCGCCGAGAACCCGCCGAACACGAGCGAGTGCACGGCGCCGATCCGCGCGCACGCCAGCGTGATGACGATCGTCTCCACGAGCACGGGCAGGTACACGACGACGCGGTCGCCCGCCCCGATGCCCAGCTCCTCGAGGGCGTTCGCGGCCTGGGCGACCTCGCGCTGCAGCTGCGCGTAGGTGACGGCGCGGCGGTCGCCGGGCTCGCCCTCGAAGTACAGGGCGACCTTCTCCCCGCGCCCCGCCGCCACGTGCCGGTCCACGCAGTTCACGGCCACGTTCAGGGTGCCGTCCTCGTACCAGCGGATGTCCGGGCCGCGCTCGGCGGCCGGGTCCGGGGCGGTGAGGGAGCGCGTCCGGGTGAAGGGTCGCTCCCAGCTCAGACGTCGGCCGGCCGCCTCCCAGAACGCGAGCCGGTCCGCCTCGGCCACCGGACGGCCGTCGCCGCGCCCGCCGTGCAGCCGGTCCGCCGGGCGGCCGGGGCGGACGTCCGGGTCGGCGGCGTCGACGAGTGCCTGCGGGAGGGGGCCGGGCAGCGTCGCGAGGGCCGCGGCGGGCACGCCGTCGTTCGGTCCGCGGACGGTTCCGGAGGCGCCCTCCTCGGCCGGGTCGGGGCGGGCGGGGTCCTCGGTGGGCGTCATGGGCGGCGGTTCCTCCTGGTCGGCGGGTCCGACCAGGGTAGGGACGCCGACGACGACGCCGCGCCCGCCGTCGTCACCGGCGGTCATGCTCGGCCCGCCGGATCCCCGCGCGCGCCCGGCGCGGGCCAGGGCGACGGCGGCCGGTGTGGATCCCGTCCCACGGCCGGGTCGCCCCGGCCGCCGGCCCGCCCGCGCGTGTCAGAGTAGGGCCATGACCACCTACGCCACCCTCGCCGCCCGGTACGCCGACGCCTTCGACTCAGTCGCCCACGGCGAGCGGGCCCGCGAGGCGGGCCGGCACCTGCCGTTCGCCGCCCTCGGGGAGCTGCAGGCCGCCGGGTTCGGCAAGGTCGGCGTCCCCGTGGACGCGGGCGGCGAGGGCGGCGGCAGCGAGACCGTGCTGCGCCTGCTCATGGACCTGGCCGCCCGGGACGTGAACACCGCGCACGTCTGGCGCTCCCACCTCGTGTTCATCGCCACGGCCATGGACCAGGCGCCCGCCCGCCGGGAGCGGTGGCTGCGGCACATCGTCGACGGGGACTGGGCCGGCTCCGCCCTGGCCGAACGCGCCGGCGGGGCCGCGCCGGGCCGTGCCGCCACCCTGGCCAGCCGGGACGAGGGCGGCACCTGGGTCGTGCGGGGGCAGAAGTACTACGCGACCGGCTCGGCGTTCGCCACGTGGACCGCCGCGACCGTGGGCATCGAGGGGGCGGACCTCGTCTCGCGCCGGAACTCGAAGCGGGCCGGGGGCGCGGTCCGCGAGCCGGACCGAGCCGTCGCCGTCGTGCGCGTGCGTCAGCCGCGCGTGGGCATCAAGGACGACTGGGACGGGTTCGGCCAGCGCCTGACCGCCACCGGGTCCGTGGTGCTCGACGACGCCGCGGCCGAGGAGCTGCTCGAGGTGCCGCGGCAGGACGGGCCGGTGCCCGTGCTCATGGAGGCGACCCTGCTGGCGCTGCAGGCCGGGATCGGCCGGGCGGCGCTCACGGAGGGCACGCAGCTGCTGCGGCAGCGGCGCCGCACCTTCAACACCGGCACGGCCGCGCTGCCCAAGGACGATCCGCAGCTCCTCGAGATCATGGGGCAGCTGGCCGGGCGGCAGGCCGCGGCCGAGCTGATGGTGCGCGAGGTCGGGCGTCTGCTCGACGAGGGGCAGGACGGCGCCGACGGGGCCGACCCGGTGGAGGCCGACGTCGTGGCGGCGTCCGCCGAGGCGATGGCGGCCGCGTACCGGGCCCAGGCCGTGGTGCCGGAGGCCGTCCTCGAGGTGTGCACCCGCATCTTCGACACGCTCGGCGCGTCGGCGACGTCGGCCGCGCTGCGCCTCGACCGGCACTGGCGCAACGCCCGCACCCTCGCCACCCACGACCCGGCGGCGTTCAAGGTGCGCATGGCCGGCGACTGGCTCGTGAACGGCACCCCGCCGACCGCCTACACGTCGGCCGGCGAGGTGCCCGAGGGGGACTGACCCGGCGACCGGGCGGCCGGAGGCGCCGGGCTCAGGCCCAGCGGCGCAGGGCACGGCGCTCCAGCAGGCCGAGCAGCCAGTCGGTGAGCTTGCCGAGCACGGCGAGCAGGATGATCGCCAGGATCAGGCGGTCCGTGCGTCCGTTGTTCTGCGAGTCGGTGAGCAGGAAGCCCAGGCCCATCGAGGAGGCGATCAGCTCCGCGGCCACCAGGAACAGCCAGGCCTGGGCCAGGGCCAGCCGCAGGCCGGAGAACACGGCCGGCACCACGGCGGGCAGCTGCACCGTCCGCAGCAGGGACAGCCCGTGGTAGCCGAAGGCCCGACCGGCCTCCACCAGGTGCGGGTCCACGTGGCGCAGGGCGGCGTAGACGGTGGTGAACACCGGGAAGAACGCGCCGATCGCGATGAGGGTGACCTTGGACTCCTCGCCGATCTGCATCCAGAGGATCAGCAGCGGCACCCAGGCCAGCGAGGGCACCGCGCGCAGCGCCCCGATCAGCGGGGCGAACAGCGCGTCCGCCCACCGGGACAGCCCGAGCGCGGACCCCACGGCCAGCCCGAGTGCGGCGCCGAGCAGGAAGCCCAACAGCACGCGCTGGGTGGAGATCCCCACGTGCAGCCACAGGTCGCCCCGCTCCAGCAGGTTGACGCCGGCGCTCAGCACCGCGCCGGGGGAGGGCAGCTGCACCGCGGAGAGCAGCCCGGCGGCCGTCACCGCCCACCACAGCACCAGGAGGACGGCGGGCGCGGCCAGCCCCACCGCCGCCCGCGCGCCGGGCCGGTCCAGCACCCGGGGCCGCTGCCGTCGGCGCGCCCCTGTGTCGCCGTCGTCGTGACCCGACCGCTCGCGCGCCTCGGGGCCCGTCGTCGCGGCGGGGGTGGTCAGGGCGGTGCTCATCGGATGGCCTCCTCGGCGAAACGGATGTCCAGGATGCTCGCCAGGGCGGCGTCCACCTGGTGCTGGTAGTCGACGGACCCGGTGTCGACCAGGATCCGTCCGACCCCCGTCAGGGCGTCGAGCAGCTCCTGGCCCGGCACGGGGCTGACGTCCGCGTTGGTGCGTTCGAGGATCACGGTGCGGGCGACGTCGGGAGAGATCTTCGCGGCCTCGGCCAGGATCCCGACGGTCTCGTCCGGGTGCTCGAGCGCCCAGGCGCGGGCGCGTTCGTACGTGTCCAGGACGGTCTGGGCGGTCTCCGGGTCCTCCTCGAGGAAGGACTCCGTGGCGTTGAGGACGGAGAACGTGTTCAGGGCGAGGTCCCGGTACAGGAAGCGGGCGCCCTCGGCCTCGGCCTTGGCCATGATCGGGTCGAGCCCGGACCACGCGGCCACCGATCCGCCGGCGAGGGCGGCGCGGCCGTCGGCGTGCTGCAGGTTCTGGATCTCGACGTCGGCCGGGTCCACCCCGGCGGCCTCGAGCGCCTGCACGGCGAAGAAGTACGGGTCCGTCCCGCGCGTGGCGGCCACCGTGCGGCCCGCGAGCTGGGCGACGTCCGTGATGTCCGAGCCGGGCGGGACCATGAGCGCGGACCACTCCGGTCGCGAGGCGACGCCCACGATGCGCGTGGGGGCTCCGTTGGCCCGGTTCAGCAGCGCGGCCGAGCCGGCCGTCGACCCGATGTCCACGGAGTTCGAGCGCAGGAGTTCGTTGGCCTTGTTGGAGCCGGCGGAGAACACCCAGTTCACCCGGACGCCGCGGGGCGCGAGCGTCTCCTCCAGCCATCTCTGGTGGCGGATCACGAGGGAGAGCGGGTTGTAGGTGGCGTAGTCGATGCTCAGCGTGTCCGGACCGTTCACCGGCCCGGCCGTCGCCTCACCCTGCAGGACGCATCCGCTCAGGCCCAGGGGCAGGGACGCGGCCAGCAGGCCGAGCGCCGTGCGGCGGGTCAGGCGGGCGGAGCCGGCGCCGCTCATCGGGCGTGGCTCTCGACGCCGAGGCCCTCGAGGAGCTCGGAGCGCAACTGGGCCAGGCGGGCGTCCGCGCGGTCGCGGGGACGGGCCCCCGGCACGTCCACGATCCGCCTCACGGTCGCTCCGGGGCGGGCCGCGCCGTCGGGCGCGGGGACGTCACGGGCGAGCAGCAGCACGCGGTCGGCGAGCTGCAGGGCCTCCTCCACGTCATGGGTGATGAGCAGGACGGTGGTGCCGGTGGCGGCGTGCACGTCCAGCAGCAGGTCCTGCATCTTCAGGCGGGTCAGGGCGTCGAGGGCGCCGAAGGGCTCGTCGAGCAGCAGCACGCCGGGGCGGCGGGCCAGGGCGCGGGCGAGCGAGGCCCGCTGGGCCATGCCGCCGGAGACCTCCCGGGGGCGGTGCTCCGCGAAGGGCGCGAGGCCCACGAGCTCGAGCAGCTCCTGCACGCGGGCCCGGCCCGCGGCGCGGTCCAGCCCCCGGGGCAGGCCGAGTTCCACGTTGCGGCGCAGGGTGCGCCAGGGCAGCAGGCGCGGCTCCTGGAAGCCGACGGCGGTGCGCTCGTCGTAGGGGCGCACGGGCGAGCCGTCGATCAGCAGCTCTCCGTCGAAGTCCGGGTCCAGGCCGGCCACGGCGCGCAGCAGCGTGGACTTGCCGCAGCCGGAGGCGCCGATCACGGCGAGCACCTCGCCGGGCGCCACGGTCAGGTCCACGTCGCGCAGGACGACGCGTGGTCCGTCCGCGGTGGGGAACGTGCGCCCGACGCCGCGGAAGACGACGTCGAGGCTGTGGCGGTCCTCGTCCCGGACCGGGGTGGAGGCGGTGGCACGGGAAGGCGCGTGCACGCTCATGGAGGGCTCCCATCGTCGCTTCGTCGTCGGTGTCGGACGGATACGGATGCCAGTAGACCACCGCGGGCCCGGTCGGCCGCGCGGTCGCCCGGCCGCCGGCGCCGGAGGGTCACACGGGCGTCACACCGGGGGCGCCGCCGGGCCCGGGCTGGGCCAGCGCCGAGCCAGACGTTTCGGTCGTCTCCGCAGGGTGGAGGCAGCAGATTCCTCTGGCTCAGCGCTGGGGCGCCGTTGAGTCGCCGCAGGGCCGCCGCCCGCGGACGTGTCCTCCGTCACGGTCGGGGCATGTCACGAACCGGGCGCCGGACGCGTGGCCGGGCCCGGCGGGGCCGTCATGAACCCCTGGGCCGGACCGGCTTCCACCGCCGGCCGCGTCAGCGTTGCATGGTGCGGAACCGTCGCCCGCCCGGCCGCGCCCCTGCGACCGGGCGGCCCTGGAAAGGAGACCCATGAGCACCGTCGAGAACGCCGGGGCCGGAGCACCCACCCGCCCGGATGAGCACCGCGAGATCCTCTTCAACGCATTCGACATGAACTGCGTCGCCCACCAGTCCCCGGGGCTCTGGCGTCACCCCGACGACCACGCCCGCGACTACAACACCCTGGGCTACTGGACGCACCTGGCGCAGACGCTGGAGAAGGGCCTGTTCGACGGCCTGTTCATCGCCGACGTCCTCGGCCCGTACTCCGTGTACGGCGGCACCTCCGAGGCCGCCATCAAGACCGGCGCGCAGACCCCCGTGAACGACCCGTTCCTGCTCGTCTCCGCGATGGCCGCGGTCACCGAGCACCTCGGCTTCGGCGTCACCGCCGGCACCGCCTACGAGCACCCCTACCCGTTCGCCCGCCGCCTCGCCACGCTCGACCACCTCACGGGCGGCCGCGTGGGCTGGAACGTGGTCACCGGCTACCTGCCCTCCGCCGCCCAGAACATGGGCCAGGACGACCAGATGGAGCACGACGAGCGCTACGAGCACGCCGACGAGTACCTCGACGTCGTCTACAAGCTCCTCGAGGGCTCGTGGGAGGACGACGCCGTCGTCTACGACAAGGAGTCCGGCGTGTTCGCGGACCCGGCCAAGGTCCACGACATCGCCCACGAGGGCCGGTACTTCACCGTGCCCGGCCACGCCGTCACCGAGCCGTCCGTGCAGCGCACCCCCGTGATCTACCAGGCCGGCGCCTCGACGCGCGGCCGCGCCTTCGCCGGCAAGCACGCCGAGGCCGTGTTCATCAACTCCCCCACGAAGGAGCTGGCGGCCGCCACCGTGAAGAAGATCCGCCAGGCCCTGGTGGACGCCGGCCGTGACCCGTACGACGTGAAGATCTTCGCGATGCAGACGATCGTCACCGGGGCCACCGACGAGGACGCGCGGGCCAAGTACGACGACCTGGCGCAGTACGTGGACCCGCTGGGCGGCCTCGTGCTCATGTCCGGCTGGATGGGCATCGACCTGTCCCAGTACGACCTGGACGAGCCGATCGGGGACGTGAAGTCGAACGCCATCCAGTCCGCCGTGGAGACCTTCCAGAAGGCCTCCGGCACGGATGAGGAGTGGACCGTGCGCAAGCTCGCCGAATGGGTGGGCATCGGCGGCTTCGGCCCCGTGATCGTGGGCGGCGGCGAGTCCGCGGCCCGTCAGCTCGTCGAGTGGGCCGACGAGACCGACGTGGACGGCTTCAACCTCGCCTACCACATCACCCCGGGCGCCTTCGAGGACGTCGTGGAGTTCGTGGTGCCGGCGCTGCAGAAGCTCGGCCGCTACAAGACCGCGTACACGGACGGCACGCTGCGCCACAAGCTCTTCGGCCGCGGCGACCACCTGCCGCAGAACCACCACGGCGCATCCTTCGCCCTGCGCCGCCGGTAGGGTGACGCCAATGGCCGCGGCGCCCTGCCTCGGCCGGCAGCAGCCCCAGGAGGAGAACATGCAGCGCAGACGTGCCGTCCGCGCGGCCGGGCTCGGCGTCGTGGGCGCCCTGGCCTTGGCCGGGTGCGCATCCGAGCCGCAGTCGGCGGGGGAGGCCTGGCATCAGGCCCGCACCCAGTTGGACGAGGCCGAGACCGTCCGACTCGAGACCGCCTACACCACCGGCCGTCAGGGCCCGCAGTCGGTCCGCTGGGACATCGCCGGCCGGCTCGACGGCGGCGACGCCGAGTCGAAGGGCGTCATGCAGGTCGGCCGGGACTCACACATCACCATGGAGTCCCGCCAGGTCGGCGAGGATGTGTTCGTCCGGGTCGACGTGGACGGCTCCGACGTCCCGGACGACGTCCAGGTGATGTACTCCGACCCGCAGTGGCGCCGTGTCCCGGCCGGTGAGGGGCAGGAGCCGCCCCTGAAGTCCCTCCTCGACCAGGTGGGCTTCCCCGCGGCGGACGCCCTCGACGGCGCCCAGGTGCGCGCCGAGGAGGTCGACTGGGACGGCGGCACGGCCTACCGCTATGCCGTGCCCGAGGAGGTCGCCGACGCGGCGATGGCCGAGGGCGACGCCACCCGGGTGCACTCCTTCACGGTGGACGACGACGGCGAGCTGGTCGCGCTCACCGTCGACGACGGCCGGGCCACCCAGCAGTACGCCCTGAGCGACTGGAACCAGATCGAGCCGGCCGAGGCGCCGGAGGAGGTGGCCGAGTGAGGCAGCGCCAGACCCAGACCCGCCGCACCCGACGCGGCCTGTCCCTCGCCGCCCTCGGGGCGGCCGCCCTGCTGCTGACCGGCTGCGCCTCGGGCGACGACGCCCCCGGCGCCTGGGACCGTGCCCGCACCCAGCTCGAGGAGGCCGACTCCGTCCGCATGGTCACCGAGCTGCGGTCCGAGGCCCCGAGCAACGGGCGCGCGGTCCCGGACTCGGTGGACATCTCCGGTCCCGTGGACGGCTCGTCCATGCGGTACGTGTCCGTGTACCAGGACGACGGCCTGATCACCCGAGACGAGTCCCGGATCGTGGACGGCACCGCGTACTCCCGGTTCACGGTGGAGCGCGCCGGCACGAGCGGTGAGGACCGCCCCGCCTATGTGGAGCGCTGGACCGCCACCCCGTACGAGAGCGATCCCAGCGCCACCGGCATGGGCGCGATGGTGAGCTCGCTGCTGGGCTCCCTGCCGGAGTCGGGCGGCCTGGACGACGTCGAGGCGGACGCGGACGGCATCCGCCGCAGCGGTCAGGATGCGATCCGCTACGTGCTGGACGAGCCCGTCTCGGGCCCGCAGGAGGGCGTGGCGCTGACCGCGTTCACGGTGTCCAAGGAGGACGGCCGCCTGCTCACCGTGGAGACCGAGTCCGCCGGCACGAAGGCGGTGGTGACCCTCTCCGAGATGGGCGGGGTGGATCCGGTGCAGGCCCCGCCGGCCGACGAGGTCCTGAAGCAGGACGGCTGACCCGGCCCACGGCGACGGCGGCCCGCCTCCCCTCGGGGAGGCGGGCCGCCGTGTCTGCGCGGGTCAGCGCGTCAGCGGACCCTCGTCACCCAGCGGGGTGGACGGGTCCGAGATGGTGTCCGGCTCGGCACCGTGGCGGGCCGCCGAGGTGATGTTGTCGTTGTTGGACTCGGTCACGCGATCTTCGCGGACGTCGTTCTTCTTGTCGTTGCCCTGCATGGCATCCTCCACCTTCGTCGTGGCCTTCTGCACCGGATCGGACTTCTTCACCTCAGCGAACTTCTGCTGGGCGGTCTCCTGGACCTGGCCGACCTTCTCCTGGGTCTTGGGGTCGTTCCAGAGCTTCTGGGCGTTCTGGGTCATCTTCTCGAGGTTCTTGCGGCCCTCGGCGGAGCCGAGCAGGTAGCCGAGTGCGGCGCCGAGGCCCAGGGTGATGAGGCGCATGGGTGGTCTCCTTCATGTGTCGGGACCGCGCCGACCCTCTTGGACGGGCCGGGCGGCGCGCTGGCGCGCTGTCCTGGGATCACTCTGGTCATCGGAGCCCGCCGCGTCAACGACTGAGGCGCACGGCCACGACGATGGCGAGCACCACTCCCGTGCCCGCGACGACGGCCGAGCCCGAGAGCACGGCGTCTCCCGCGTGCGTCGGGACGGGGTCGTTCTCGCCGGTGAGGAGGGCCTCTTCCCGGTCGAGCCCCTCGACGGCGCCCAGGCCGCGGGGCGGGGAGGCTCGCGGGAGGGGTGTGTACACGATGAATCCACGGGGCGGGCCTGGGAGGCACATCCGCCCCAGGGGCGGACCTTCTTCAATTCTGACGAGCCCCCGAAACACGACGAGCCCCACTGCGCAGGGCTCGTGATCGGAGGGGGAGGAAAATCCTCTGCAACGGATCGGTCGCGGCGTCGGTAGTCCTGGTGTGAGCGCATTCGGCGCCTCGCCCCGCAGGACCCTCGACGAACAGGAACGACACCATGCGCAAGTCCCTCCCGGCCGCCGTCACCACCGCCCTCGGCATCGCCGTCCTCGCCCCCCTGTCCGCCGCCGCCATGGACGCCCCGTCCGGCGCCGAGCTCTCCGTGCTGCACGCCGTGCCCGCGACCCCCGTGGACGTCTACGTCAACGGTGCCCTCACCCTGGACGACTTCGAGCCCGGCGACCTCGCCGGTCCCCTGGAGCTCGCCGCCGGCGACTACGAGGTCGCCATCACCGCCGCGGACGCCATGGATGACTCCGCCCCGATCCTCGGTCCCGTCACCCTCACCCTCGCCGACGGCGGCGACTACACCGCCGCCGCCCACCTCGACGCCGCCGGCACGCCCACGGTGACCGCGTTCGAGAACGACACGAGCGCCGTCGCCGCCGGCGAGGGCCGCCTCACCGTGCGTCACATCGCCGCCGCCCCGGCCGTGGACGTCTGGGCCGGCGAGGACGTCGTCGTGCCCGGCCTGGAGAACCCGGACGAGGCCTCCCTCGAGGTGCCCGCCGGCACCGTCTCCGCCGCCGTGTCCGTGGCCGGCACCACCGACCCCGTGATCGGCCCCGCCGACGTCGAGGTCAAGGACGGCGTCACCACGATCGCCTACGCCTGGGGCTCCGCCGCCGACGGCACCCTCGCGCTGGCCACCCAGGAGGTCGCCGCCGACCACAGCGCGCCGGGCTCCGTCCCCGCGGGCATCGACGTCGCCCCCGCCCAGGACTCCACCGGGATGCTGGCCGCCGTCGGCGCCGGTGCGGCCGCCCTGGTCGCCGGCGCCGTCCTCATGGCCCGCCGCCGGGCGGCCCGTGCGTGATGAGTCCTGCGGGCGGGGTCCCTCCCGCCCGGAGATGGGGACCGTCGGCCGTGTGCCGGCGGTCCTCGCCCTCGCCGCCGTCGTCCTCACCGGCTGCGCGCCGTCGGCGGCGGTCTCCTCCCTCCCGTCCGAGCAGGGGCGAGGCTCCGTCGTCGCGATGACGCCGGGTCCCGCGGAGGGAACGGGAACTCCACCGGCCGCAACCCCCTCCGCGGCTCCGGTCGTCCCCGGGCGGACGCCGTCGTCGGGGATCGCCGTCCGGCGCGCCACCCAGAGCCCATCGGACGACGCCAGGATCCCCGTGCGCGTGGACTATCCGGCCATCGGGGCCACGCTGAGCGTGGTCTCGGTCGGGGTCACGGAGGACGGGGCAATGGAGTTGCCCGACGACAGCTCCGTCGGCGGCTGGTACCGCCACGGCTCGGCCCCCGGGGATCCTGAGGGGACGGCGGTGATCGCCTCCCATTCGGGTTCACCGCGCAATCCCGTGGGGGCCCTCTACGGGCTGCGGCAGGCCGCGGTCGGCGACGAGGTCACCGTCACGGATGCGGCGGGGACCGCCCGGCGCTATCGGGTGGCCTCCACCCAGAGTCTGGGGAAGGGTGAGCTGGACCTGTCCCCGTACTTCCGCCGGGACGGCGCCGCCGAGCTCGTCCTCATCACCTGCGGCGGCCGCCGGGCTCGTCATCGGCGGCGGGGCCGTGGGTGTCGCCCTGGGCGGCGGCCCCTGGCAGGGCGGGGTCCCGGAGGCCGGGAAGCCCGCGACGACGTCGCCCGCGCCGCCGACGCGCGGGACGGACGCTCCCGGCCAGGGGGGTGAGCCGGGCGGCGGCGACGACCTCATCGGCACCGCCGTCATGGCGTCCGTGACCACCGACGGATCGCCGGCCCGCGCGGAGATGACGCGTGCCGCCGACGGGGAGATGCACCTGGCCGTGCATGTGCCCCAGGTGCCCGCCCCCGAGGACGGCTACCTGGAGGTCTGGATCCGCGACGAGGCCGCCAGCCGCATGATCTCGCTGGGCACGGTGACCCGCCAGGACACGACACTGACCGTCCCGGAGGGCGTCGACCTGGCGTCCTACCCCGTGCTGGACGTCTCGCATGAGCACTTCGACGGCGACCCGTCCCACTCGACGCTCTCCCTGTGGGTCGGTGAGATGCACCGGACCACCTGACGAGCCCTGAAATACGACGAGCCCTGCGCAGTGGGGCCTATCGGTACTGGATAGGCACCACTGCGCAGGGCTCGTCGCTTCTGTCCCAGGCTCAGCCGAAGTGCTTCGGCAGGGTGGCCTCCCAGGCCTCGCGCAGCTCCGCGATCGGCAGGGTGAAGGCGTCCTGGACCTCGAGGGCCGCGGAGTCGGCGTCCACCACGCCGATGCGCACGGCCGCGTAGCCGCGGGCCGTGGTCATGTCCGTGAACCGGACCTCCTCGGTGCGGGGCACGGCCACGACGGCGCGCGCCTGCGTCTCGGAGAACAGTGCGGTGAACAGGTCCACGCCGTCGCGGCGCAGCACCTCGTCCAGCACCACGCGGGCGCCCACGCCGAAGCGCAGCACCATCTCGGACAGGGTGGCCGCGAGGCCGCCGCCGGAGAGGTCGTGGGCGGCGTCGATCATGCCGTCCCGGGACATGTTGACCAGCAGCTCGCCGAGCAGGCGCTCCTTCTTCAGGTCGACCTTCGGGGGCAGGCCGCCGAGGTGGCCGCGCAGGCGCGCGAACTCGGAGCCGTCCAGCTCGTCCGCGGTCTCGCCGAGCAGGTAGATCGCCTGGCCGTCGGCGTCCGGGGCGAAGCCAGACGGGGTGCGGCGCAGGACGTCGTCGAGCTGGCCGAGCACCGCCACCGTGGGGGTGGGGTGGATCGGGGTGCTGCCCGTCTGGTTGTACAGGGACACGTTGCCGCCGGTCACCGGGATGCCGAGGGTCTGGCAGCCGTCCGCCAGGCCGCGCACGGCCTCCGCGAACTGCCACATCACGTCCGGGTCCTCGGGGGAGCCGAAGTTCAGGCAGTCGGAGACGGCCAGGGGCACGGCCCCGGCGGTGGTGACGTTGCGGTACGCCTCGGCCAGGGAGGCCTGCGCGCCCGTGTACGGGTCCAGGTAGGTGAACCGGTCGTTGCAGTCCGTGGCCAGGGCCACGCCCATGCCGGTCTCCTCGTCCACGCGCACCACGCCCGCGTCGTCCGGGGCAGCCAGGGCGGTGTTGCCGCGGACGTAGCGGTCGTACTGACGGGTGATCCAGGAGGTGTCCGCCAGGTTCGGGGAGCTCATCAGCTCCACGACGGCGGCGCGCAGCTCCTCGCCCGTGGCGGGCAGGTGCTGACCGGCCTCGGAGGAGCGGAACGTGTCCGCCTGGAGCTCGTCCTGCCAGGCCGGACGCGCGTACGGGCGCTCGTAGACCGGGCCGTCGTGGGCCACGGTGCGCGGGTCCACGTCGACGATGACCTCGCCGTCCCAGGTGATGATCAGGCGGCCGTCACCGGTGACCTCGCCCAGCCACGAGTACTCGACGTCCCACGTGGCCATGACGGCCTCGAACGCGGCGACGTTCTCCGGCGTCACCACGGCCATCATGCGCTCCTGCGACTCGGACATGAGGATCTCGCCCGGGGTCAGCGTGGAGTCGCGCAGCAGCACGTCCGTCAGCTCCACGCGCATGCCGCCCTCGCCGTTGGAGGCGAGCTCGGAGGTGGCGCAGGAGATGCCGGCGGCGCCGAGGTCCTGGATGCCCTCGACGAGGGAGTCGCGGAACAGCTCGAGACAGCACTCGATGAGCACCTTCTCGGAGAAGGGGTCGCCGACCTGCACCGAGGGGCGCTTGGCGGGCTTGCCGTCGCCGTCGAAGGACTCTGAGGCCAGCACGGAGGCGCCGCCGATGCCGTCACCGCCGGTGCGGGCACCGAACAGGACCACCTTGTTGCCCACGCCGGAGGCGTTGGCCAGGCGCAGGTCCTCGTGCTTGAGCACGCCCACGGCGAGGGCGTTGACGAGCGGGTTGCCCTGGTAGATCGGGTCGAAGCGGGTCTCGCCGCCGATGTTCGGCAGGCCCAGGGAGTTGCCGTAGCCGCCGATGCCGGCCACCACGCCGTGGAACACGCGGGCGGTGTCCGGGTGGTCGATCGCGCCGAAGCGCAGCGGGTCCATCACGGCCACCGGGCGGGCGCCCATGGAGATGATGTCGCGCACGATGCCGCCGATGCCCGTGGCCGCACCCTGATAGGGCTCCACGTAGGAGGGCGAGTTGTGGGACTCGACCTTGAACGTCACGGCCCAGCCGTCACCGAGGTCGGTCACGCCGGCGTTCTCGCCGATGCCCACCATCATGTGCTGCTTCATCTCGTCGGTGAGCTTCTCGCCGAACTGGCGCAGGTGCACCTTCGAGGACTTGTACGAGCAGTGCTCGGACCACATGACCGAGTACATGGCCAGCTCGGCGGCGGTGGGACGGCGGCCGAGGATCTTCTTGATCTCGGCGTACTCGTTCTCCTTCAGGCCCAGCTCGGCCCAGGGCTGCTCGACGTCCGGCGTCGCCTGGGCGTCCGCGACCGTCTCGATGTTGAACTGCTGGCTCATGCATGGCCTCCACGGCTGGCGAGGGTGGTCAGGACGGAGGTGAAGAAGCCGAGGCCGTCCACGCCGGAGCGGGGGCCGGCGGCGGTGTCCGGGCCGAAGCCCGTCTCCACGGCGTGCTCCGGGTGCGGCATCAGGCCGACGACGTTGCCGGCCGGGTTCGCGATGCCCGCGATGTCCCGACGCGAGCCGTTCGGGTTCCAGCCCTGATAGCGGAACACCACGCGGCCCTCGGCCTCGAGGGCGTCGAGGGTCTTCTCGTCCGCCACGTACTGGCCGTCCTGGTTCTTCAGGGGCACGGTGATGGTCTGGCCCTGCTCGAAGTCGCGGGTCCACACGGTGTCCGTGCTCTCCACGACCAGCTCCTGGTCGCGGCAGATGAAGTGCAGGTGGTCGTTCTTGATCATCGAGCCCGGCAGCAGGTGCGACTCGGTGAGGATCTGGAAGCCGTTGCAGATGCCGAGCACCGGCAGGCCGTCCGCGTCGCCCTCGGGGCCGCCGGCCGCCGTCGCCACCGCGTCCATCATGGGGGCGAAGCGCGCGATCGCGCCGGCGCGCAGGTAGTCGCCGTAGGAGAAGCCGCCCGGGATCACGACGGCGTCCACGCCGGCGAGCGTCCGCTGCGGGTCCGCGTCGGCGTGCCACAGGGAGACGGGCTCGGCGCCGGCGAGGCGGACGGCGCGCAGCGCGTCCACGTCGTCCAGGGTGCCGGGGAAGGTGATGACGCCGATGCGCGCGCCGCTGAGCGGCGTCGTCGGCGTCGAGTAGTCGCCGATGAGGGGGAGCTCGGTCATCGGGCGCCCTCGGCCTCGTCCAGGACGGCCACGTTCACGACGTCCTCGATGACGGGGTTGGACAGCATCTCCTCGGCGGCCGTGCGCGCCTGGGCGAGGATCTCGTCGGTGACCTCGCCCTCCACGGTGAGCTCGAAGCGCTTGCCCTGGCGGACCTGGCTGAACTCGGTGAAGCCGAGGCGGGGCAGGGCCCCGTTGATCGCCTTGCCCTGCGGATCGAGGATCTCGGGCTTGGGCATGACGTCGACGACGATGATGGGCATGAACACGCTCCTGGGTGCGGGACGATGCCGCGGAGCAGGACGGTGTAGATGCCGTCTCACGCCCGGCCCGGGGCGCTCCGCGTGCTTGCCCGGCCAGTCTACTCGGCCGCCCGGACGCGGAATCGGGGGTGTGATGGGGGCGGCACGCGGCAGCCGGCCCGGCGTAGCCTGGCGGCATGAGACCTCAGCAGACCCGTGTGTCCCCGCTCGGCCGACGTCGGCCGATCAGCCCGCTCGGCCCCGCGCTGCTCGCCGCGGCGGCCGGCGTCGTGCTGACGGGAGTGCGCCGCATCACGGCCCGGTCCGCCCGGCGTCGCGCGACCGGACGCCCGCGCCGGTGACCCGTCCCGAGCCCTGCCCCTGCGGGTCCGGAGCCGGGCTCGCGGCGTGCTGCGGTCGCCTGCAGGCGCGTTTCGCCCGGGACGGCGCCCTGACCGCGCCCACCGCCGAGGCGCTCATGCGCTCCCGGTACACGGCGTTCGCGCGGCTGGGCGAGGCCGGGCCGGCAGAGGTCCGGGCGATGGCCGACTACCTCGCCGCGACCTGGGCCCCCGAGCATCGACCCACCGCGGCCGAGCTGCTGCCGGCCGCGGGGGAACCGGCGCCGCGGTTCACCCGCCTGGCGGTGCTGGACGTGCGGGACGGCGGGCCGTTCCAGGACGCCGGGACCGTGGAGTTCGTGGCCGTCGGCACGGGGGCCGAGGGGCGGTTCCGACTCCATGAGGTCAGCCGGTTCCGCCGTGAGGACGGGATCTGGCGCTACGTTAACGGCGACGTGCGCTGAGGCCGGGGCGGCGCGTCGGCCGGCGGTGACGCGTCAGAAGGCGGAGAAGATCCCGGCGCCCACGCTGAGGACCAGACCCAGGATGGCGATCCACGCCACCAGGGTGACGATCGGGCGGGGGCGACGCGGGGCGTCGTCGTGCCAGTCCACGCCCTCCAGCTCCGGAGGGGTGCGCAGCTCTCGATCCATGGCCCCAGCCTCTCACGCCCCACGCCGCCCCGGGCTCAACGCGGGTTGACTTGTCACGGGTGCTGGGCGCCCGGACCCGCGACAACTCAACCCGCGTTGCCGTCCGGGGTGAACAGGTCCTCGATCCGCCGCCCGAACACGGCCGCGAGGCGGAAGGCGAGGGGGAGCGAGGGGTCGTAGCGGCCCTTCTCGAGGGAGATGACGGTCTGCCGGGAGACGCCGAGCTCGTCGGCGAGCCGCTGCTGCGACCAGCCGAGGCGGGCACGCTCGTCGGGGATGGTGTTCTCCACGGCTCAGCCCCGGCGCTTCTGGAGCGCGTAGCGGACGGCCACCGAGGCGCCCGCGAAGAGGAGCAGCCCGGCGCCCACGAGCGGCAGGTCGGCCTGCCATCCGGTCATGGCAATGACGAACGTGCCCAGGCCCAGCACCACGAGCAGGTCGCCGAACGCGGCGGACTGCGCCTTCTCGAGCCACCGGCCCTCGATGGTCTCCTCGGTGTCTCGGATGGCCCCGCGGACGGTGGTGCGGTCCACGAGGAACAGCCAGGCGAGGGTGATGCCGACCGGGAGCG
The DNA here is from genome assembly GCF_006704135.1 of Micrococcus sp. R8502A1. Classification (NCBI taxonomy): domain Bacteria; kingdom Bacillati; phylum Actinomycetota; class Actinomycetes; order Micrococcales; family Micrococcaceae; genus Micrococcus; species Micrococcus sp. R8502A1. The sequence goes on along the minus strand of NZ_VIGS01000023.1, from coordinate 13,317 downwards.
CCGACGCCGCCATGACCGTCCCCATGACCGCCGGGAAGCGGGGATCGGCGTCGCCCTGGCTCGAGGCCAGAGCGAAGGCCACAGTCCCGATCAGCAGGGCGACGACGACGCCGGCCACGAGGCTGACGACGATCAGTCGCCCGGATCCGCCGCCCAGACGGGAGGAGCGGCCCCAGCGGGAGCGGGTGTCCCGGCGCGGGTCGGTGGTGGCGGTGCCGGCGTGCTCCGCCGCGGCGCCCTGCCTGTCCGCTGCGGCGGCGGTGTGGCGGGAGTGGTTCGCGGTCATGGGGCCCTCCTGTGGTCGATGCCCTGGGCCGGTGGCCCGGCCCGCCTCGGAGGCCCTGGGGGCGTCCGACCGGACGTTGTGAAGCAAGCTTGACAGTCAAGTGACCTTGTCGTCAAGGGAACTTGACGCCGGGGCCTGCACGAACTCCTCCCACGTCATGGGCGGGGTCAGCCCGAGCCAGGCCGGTTCGAGACGGAACCCGAGGGCCGTGTTCATCCGCAGGGACGCCGCGGTTCTCGTGCTCGGCCGCCGCGACGTGGCCACGGTAGGGCGCCAGGTCGGCGTCGTCGTCGAGGTGGAGACAGTTGACGTCGTCGATCGAGGCCCCGGCGTCGACGCCACCCCTCCGGCTGCCCATCGCGGGTTGAGTTATCGGGGGTGTGGGGCGGGGGCACCCGCGATAACCCAACCAGCGTTGCAGGGCCGCCCCGGGCATGACGACGGCCCGGCGTCTCCGCGGGGGAGTCGCCGGGCCGTCGGGGGCGAGCCGGGTTCCGGGTGCCCGGGCCGTCAGTCCTCCAGGAAGGCCTCGACGTCCGGGGTCACCGCGCGGGAGTCGATCAGCTGACGCTCGATCGCGTCGTGGGTGATCCGGTTGGCCTCGCGCACGGCGTCGGTGCGCATCGAGATCTTGATGTCGCCCTTGTGCGTCGGGGTCCCGGCCACCTGGACCGGCTGGGTCTCGAGCGGCAGCGGGACGGCGTCGCACAGCGACTTCTCGGCCGGCTGGGCGCCGGTCAGGAAGTAGTCACGGATGGGCGCGTCCACGCACTCGGTGCGGTACGGGAACAGGCCGTGGGTGCCCTCGTTGTCCACGGAGATCAGGGACGTGTTGCGCAGCACGCCGGCGGCGCGGTGGCCGCCCTCGTACGGGGTCGCCGCGTCCAGCTCGGACTGCACGATCACGGTGTTCGGGGCGCCCTTGCCACCGGGCTGGGCGGGCATGGAGGTCTGGGCGGGCCAGTACATGCACTCCGACGGGCCCATCAGCACACCGATCCACGGGGCCTTGCGGCCGAGGTCGTCCACCCACGAGGTCCAGTATCCCTGCGAGGTGTTCCACTGGCCGTCCTGGCAGCGGATCGCCGAGAACGCGCCCTCGAAGGTGACGGCGTCACCGGCCTGGGTGGCGGCGACGAGCTGCTCGCGCTCGCCCACGGTCTCCAGGCCGCGGGCGGCGAAGCGGTCGAAGGAGTCGCGCTCCTCGGCCGGCAGCGACGCACGGGCCTCGGCCAGGATGCGCTCGATCTGGGTGCGCTGCCCCGCGGGGTCCGTGGCCGCGGCCTCGGACTCCATGATGCGGATGTAGGCGGCGATGACGGACCCGGCGTCGAGGTACTGGGACGTGTCGTACATGGCCGGCAGCAGGAACGAGCCGGCGACGATCATGCCGAGCTGGGTGCGGGTGCCGCCCACGTCCTCCCAGCGCTCCCGGATCTGCATCGGGTCGTCCCCGAGGTCGAAGATCTCGTCGTGCCGGGCCACGTAGGGGAGCATCGCGTCCTGGAACTGGCGGTCGCGGGAGCGCGGCTGCAGGTCCCAGGTGGTCTGGAGCCCGTCGCGGGAGATGTCCACGGCGGAGTCCAGCAGGAACCGGTGCGTGTGCTGGGGGAAGACGCGCTGGTACCAGCTGCCCAGCCAGGTGCCGTACGAGTAGCCGATGTAGGAGGTCTTCTCCTCGCCCAGGACGGCGCGGATGAAGTCCATGTCGTACACGGTCTGCTCGGTGGTGATGTACGGGGTGAGCTCGTTCTCGAGGCACGCGTCGACCTGGGCCTTCGTGTCCTGCCACACGTCGTGCTCGGGGTTCGGCGTGTAGGTGCACTCCAGGGCGGTGGACTGGCCCACGCCGCGGGGGTCGAAGCCGATGAAGTCGTACTGCTCGGCGAGCTCCGGGGCGCGCTCGGCCATGGCGGGCCCCCAGGGCAGGCCGGAGCCGCCCGGGCCGCCGGGGTTGACCAGCGCGATGCCCTGGCGCTCCGGGTTGCCCTTCGAGGTTTCGGTCTTGGCCACGCGCAGGGTGATGGTGTGGCCGTCCTCGGGGTTCTTCCAGTCGCGGGGCACCGTGACGTCGGCGCACGCGGTGCCGGGGATCGCGCTGAACCGGGCGTTGAGGCTCTCGCTGCCGAAGTCGCAGGCCTCCCAGTCCAGCGTCTGGCCCACGAGGTGCGGCGCGAGCGCGGCGGCGTCGTTGACCTTGTTGCCCCGCGTGGCGGAGAGGTCGTTGGAGCGGGCCTGACCCTGCGATGCGGACCCGTTGCCGTTGCCGTTGCCGGGCGCGGAGAGCGCGGGGGCGGCGGCCGCGACGGCGAGCGAGACGGCCGCGACGGCGGCGGCGAGCGTGGTGCGGCGGCGAGCTGGAACGGTTCTGGTCACGTCAGGTCCTCGAGTCGTTCGGTGCGGAGAGGGCCGGGGCGGTCACCGGATGACGCGAGTGATGCGCCTCACAGCCTGTAGAGCGGCCATCCTAATCATGGACGTGCGCTGGAAGTCCACTCGGCGTCCGGCCCGGTCCCGGGGGCCGCCCCCGCGGCTGCGTCCAGCACCGCCAGCAGCCGCACCCGCAGCGACTGGCCCCGCGCGGCGAACTCGCGCTGTCGCCGCGCGTACTCGGCACGCCCGGCCGGCTCCTCGATCCGCACGGCCGCGTAGCCGCCGCGCCCGTCGGCGAGGTCGTCCACTCCGGTCAGGTCGTACGGCGAGGCCTCCATGTCCAGCCGGCGGATGTCCCACGCGAGGTCGAAGCAGTCCGCGAGCAGGTCCGAGTCGACCACCGGCACCAGCTTGTACGCCCACTTGTACAGGTCCATCCCCGCGTGCAGGCAGCCGGGCTGCTCCATCTCCCGCATCCCGGCGCGCGTGGGCAGGACGCCGTCGTCGCCCTCGTTGCGGTCGCGCGCCTCGGGTGCGAAGAACCGGAACGCGTCGAAGTGCGTGCACCGGATCCGCGAGCCCTCCACCACCGCGTCCGTCCCCCCGGCCCCGAGCCGCAGCGGCAGCTGGGAGTGCCGCACCCCGTGCACGTCCGAGCGGTACGCCATCGCCCACTCGTGCAGCCCGAAGCAGCCCAGGCGTGGCGCCCGCTCCGCCGTGCGCGCGAGCAGGTCCCGCGTGAACGCCACCCCCGACGCGCGGTCGGCCAGCACCGCCGCCGCGTCCACCAGCCAGCCGCCCACCGGGCGGCCGTCGACGACGGCGCCTGCTACCTCGCCGGCCTCGACGCGCCGGTAGTGCTTCCACTCGCCCCGGGGGGTCGTGCCCAGCTCGGCCGCCTCGGCGCGGGCCGCGGCGCCGTCGTCGTCCGCGAGGAGGACCCCCGGCCCGGGGTGCCAGCGCTGCAGTGCGGCGGGGGAGTGCGTGTAGTAGCCGAAGAGGAAGTCCTGCACCGGGTGCTTCTGGCCGCGCATCCGCAGGGCCACCAGCGGGTCCGTGCGTCGGGCGATGCGCTCGCGGTGTGCCCGCGCGTGGGCCCGCCACACGTCGGCGGGCAGGGTGACGACGGCGGTAGGCGGGGGCGCGGGGGCGGTGCGTGGCTCGGGCATGACCCCACCATCCTCCCCCGTGGCGCCCCTCATGAGCGAGCGGCTCCGCGACGCCGACGCGGGGAGTGTGCTCCGGCGGTCCTTATTCGACGGTCCTGGACGTTGCCTGGCAAAGATCTGGTCAAACGCCCTACCGGACGGTAGATTGCACATGTCTCGCTGTGGCGCTCATCACATGGGCGTCGATCTCCCCGTCCCCCGGCGCCATCCCCGCCGGCGTGCCACGGGTGAGAGCTGGGCGGACCTTGATGAGAAAGGCGGAGGCAATGCCTCAGAACCCCACCCCTGCCCGACGCCGTCGGGCCCTGGCCGCGGCCGTCGCCGGCGCGAGCCTCGTGGCCGCTCCCGCGCTCGCGGTGTCGGCCACCGCCGTCGAACTGCCCGACGGCAGCACCGTCTCCAGCCCGCAGGGCGAGGTGCAGGTCCAGCAGCAGTTCGAGGACGGCCGCTACTTCGTGGTCCTGAAGGACCAGCCGTCGGTGACCGCCCCCGAGGCCGGCGCCGTTCCGGGCGCCGCCCCGAAGGCGAAGTTCGACCCCTCGCACCCGCGCGTGAAGAACTACGAGGCCAAGCTCCAGCGCCAGCAGGCGAAGGTCGCGAAGACCCACGGCGCCAAGGCCGAGATCTCCTTCCAGCGCGCCGTGAACGCGTTCGTCGCCGAGCTGACCGCCGAGGAGGCCCAGGCGATCGCGAAGGACCCGGCCGTGCTCGGCGTCGCACCGGACGAGCAGGTGGCCCCGGACTACAGCTCCACCGAATTCCTCGGCCTGCCCGGCAAGAAGGGCACCTGGAAGTCCGTGTACGGCAAGGCCGAGAACGCGGGCAAGGGCGTGGTGGTCGGCGTCATCGACTCCGGCATCCACCCGGACAACCCGTTCATCGACGGTCAGCCCGTCCAGCCGCTCAAGGGCAAGGCCAAGGTCGGCGTGCCGTACCGCACCGCGGACGGCCAGATCGCCGTGCTCAAGGCGGACGGCACCACCGCCACGGCCGAGTGCGAGACCGGCCCGGACTTCCCGGCGTCGTCGTGCGACTCCAAGCTGATCGGCGCCTACGCCTTCTCCGACGACTTCGAGCGCTTCGTCCCGGTGGACGAGCGGGCCCCGGAGGAGCGCATCTCCCCGCTGGGCGTGTTCTCCCACGGCACCCACGTGGCCACCACCATCCTCGGCAACACCGGGGTGGAGCAGACCATCGACGGCGACTCCTTCGGCGAGGGCGCGGGCGTGGCCCCGGCCGCCCACCTGATCTCCTACAAGATCTGCTGGGAGGACACCGACCCGAACACCGGCGGCTGCTACACCTCCGCCTCCGTGGCCGCCATCGAGCAGGCCATCGAGAACAACGTGGACGTGCTGAACTACTCGATCTCCGGCTCCAACACCTCGATCGTGGACCCGGTGGCCATGGCCTTCAAGTCCGCCGCCGAGGCCGGCATCTTCGTGGCCGCCTCCGGCGGCAACTCCGGCCCCGGCCCGAACACCGTGAACCACGGCTCCCCGTGGCTGACCACCGTGGCCGCGGAGACGTTCTCCAACGAGCTCACCGCCACCGTGCAGTTCTCCGACGGCACGCAGCTCCGGGGCGCCTCCTCGGCCCGCACCGGCGTGGGCCCGGCCGAGGTCATCCACGCGTCCGAGGTCGCCGCCGGCGACGCTGAGGCCGCGCGTCTCTGCCTGCCCGGCGGGCTCACCGAGGAGGCCGCCGGCAAGATCGTGCTCTGCGAGCGCGGCGGGAACGCCCGCACCGAGAAGTCGCAGGTGGTGGAGGAGGCCGGCGGCGTCGGCATGATCCTCGTGAACACCCCGTCCGGCTCGCTGGACGCGGACATCCACGCGGTGCCGACCGTGCACATGAACGACAACGGCGTGATCGAGAAGGTGAAGTCCTCCGACCTCACCGCCACGATCGTCCCGGGCGACACCACCGGCCTGCCGGAGGACCCGCTGCCCCAGATCGCCGGCTTCTCCTCCCGCGGCCCGGCCAACGCCGTGAACCAGGAGCTCCTGAAGCCCGACCTCGCCGCCCCCGGTGTGAACGTGATCGCCGGCGTCTCCCCGCTGGACCCCGACTACCACGGCAACACGTTCGGCCTGATGTCCGGCACGTCCATGGCCTCGCCGAACCTGGCCGGCATGGCCACGCTGCTGATCGGCAAGTACCCGGCCTGGTCCCCGATGGCCGTGAAGTCCGCCCTCATGACCACCGCCGGCGACGTGTACAACGCCGACGGCACCGTGAACACGGACAACTTCGCCACGGGTGCCGGCTCCGCCGATCCGGCCGCCGCCGCCCGTCCGGGCCTGGTCTACGACTCCGGCAAGGAGCAGTGGGACGCGCTGCTGCGCGGCGACATCGCCGGCCGTGACGTGAACGTCCCGTCCCTGGCGATCCCCGACGTCGTCGGCTCGGCCACCGTGACCCGCACCGTGACCGCCCTGGAGAACGGCCGCTGGCGGTTCTCTGCGAACGTGCCCGGCTTCGAGGTGACCGCCTCCCCGGCCGTGCTGGACCTGAAGGCCGGCCAGTCCGCCGACGTCGAGCTGACCGTCACCCGCACCGACGCCGCGGTGAACACCTGGACCCACGGCTCCATGTCCTGGACCACCGCCAAGGGCAAGGCCGTCCCGGAGGTGACCTCCCCGGTCACCGTCAAGGCGAAGTCCGCGACCGTCACCTCCGCCGGCGAGGGCTCCGGCGCCACCGGCTCCGCCGACGTGGAGATCACCCCCGGCGTGACCGGTGAGCTGACCCCGCAGGTCCTGGGCCTGGGCAAGGTGGACTCCACCGTGGCCGCCGCCATCGCGAGCAACTCGCTCGAGTCCAGCGCACTGGCCGTGTCCACGGTGACCGTGGAGGAGGGCACCAAGTCCCTGGTGGCCTCGATCAACGCGGGCGCCGCCGGCGCCGACTGGGACCTGTACGTGATCACCCCCGAGGGCAAGCAGCTCTCCCGGGCGACCGCGGACGAGTCCGAGACGCTGACGATCGTGAACCCCACCCCGGGCGCCTATACCGTGGTCGGCCACCTGTACGCGGCCAACGGCGGCAAGGACACCGGCACCCTCGAGACGCTGAAGCTGCGCGAGGACGCGGGCAACCTGACCGTCTCCCCGAACCCGGTGCCCGTGACCTCGGGCAAGGCCACCGAGGCGACCCTCTCCTGGTCGGGCCTGACCTCGGGCACCTGGAAGGGCCTCGTCACCTGGGACGCGGGCATCACGACCGACGTGACCGTCCAGGTCCCGTGACCGCCGACCCCCTCCGTCCTCGCTGACGGAACGGGAGGAACCGCCCGCACGACGCCGGCCCCGCACCTTCACGCTGAAGGTGCGGGGCCGGCGTCGTGGTGGGTGGGGGAGGGTGGAAGCACCCCGGCCCCCTCGCTTTCGAACGTGGGATAGGCCCTATCTCACGTTCGAAAGCGTCCATTCGCCCCATTTCACGTTCGAAAGTCGCCCGGGCGGTGGGGCAGCGGCGGATGCGGCGTCAGCGGCCGGTGCCGCCGTAGACCGTGGCCTCCTCCTCGGCGTCGAGGCCGAAGGCGGCGTGCACGGCGCGGACGGCGTCGTCGAGCTTGCTCTCGGCGGTGACCACGGAGATGCGGATCTCCGAGGTGGAGATGAGGTCCACGTTCACGCCGGCGTCGGCGAGGGCCTTGAAGAAGGTGGCGGAGACGCCCGGGTTGGAGCGCATGCCCGCGCCGATCAGCGAGAGCTTGCCGATCTCCGGGTCCGAGACGATGTCCTGGAAGCCGATCCGGTCCTGGGCGGCGCGCAGGGCGGCCATGGCGTCCTTGCCCTCCACGATCGGCAGGGTGAAGGAGATGTCCGTGCGGCCCGAGCCCTCGCGGGAGATGTTCTGCACGATCATGTCGATGTTCACGTTGGACACGGCGATCACGCGGAAGATCTCGGCGGCCTTGCCGGGCACGTCGGGGACGCCGACGATCGTGACCTTGCCCTCGGAGCGGTCGTGGGCGACGCCGGAGACGATGGGCTGTTCCATGGGAGCGCCTTCCTGAAGGGTGATGGTGTCGTTCGGGTCGGGCATGATCCAGGTGCCCTCGTGGTCGGAGAAGGAGGAGCGCACGTGCAGCGGCACGCCGAAGCGGCGCGCGTACTCCACGGAGCGCAGGTGCAGCACCTTGGATCCGGAGGCCGCCATCTCGAGGGTCTCCTCGGAGGAGAGCTCGGTGAGCTTGCGGGCGGTCGGCACGACGCGCGGGTCGGCCGAGTAGACGCCGTCCACGTCCGTGTAGATCTCGCACACGTCCGCGCCGAGCGCGGCGGCGAGGGCGACGGCCGTGGTGTCCGAGCCGCCGCGGCCCATGGTGGTGATGTCCTTGGACTCGGGGCTCATGCCCTGGAACCCGGCCACGATGGCCACGCGGCCGGCGTCGAGGGCCTCCTGCACGCGGTGGGGGTTGACCTTGACGATCCGGGCCCGGCCGTACGAGGTGTCCGTCAGCATGCCGGCCTGGGAGCCGGTGTAGGAGCGGGCCTCGACGCCCTCGGCGTGGATCGCCATCGCCAGCAGGGACATGGAGATGCGCTCGCCGGCCGAGAGCAGGATGTCCATCTCGCGTGCGGGCGCGTCCTGCGTGAGCTCGGCGGCGAGGTCGAGCAGCTCGTCCGTGGTGTCGCCCATGGCCGAGACAACGACGCACACGCGGTTCCCGGCCCGGACCGTGTCCGCGACGCGGCGGGCCACGCGCTGGATGCCGGCGGCGTCGGCCACGGAGGAGCCGCCGAACTTCTGGACGATGAGACTCATGGGTCGCTCCGGACAGGGTCGAGGGTCGGTTCGGGCCAAGTCTAGGGGCGCGCACCCGCGCGGGTCCGCCAGGTGAACCCCTGTTCCGGATGCTGGACCCGGCGCCCGTGGCCGGCCAGGACGACGGCGCCCGCGGCCCCGCCTGCGACCCCGGTCGGGCTGGGATCGGCGCCGGGATCATCCCCCGGGTGGATCCGCGTCCATGCACGGCCCGGCAAGGATGGGGCCATGACCGCTCCAGCACCCCCGCCCGCCTCACCCGTCCTGGGGGCGGCCGCCCACGACGGGATCGTGGCCCACGGCCTCGCCCGCTCGTTCGGCGCCGTCCATGCGGTGCGGGACGTCTCCCTCACCGTGCCCGCCGGCTCCGTGACGGCCCTCGTCGGCCCGAACGGCTCGGGCAAGACCACGCTCCTGCTGATCCTGGCCACCCTGCTGCGCCCGGACGCCGGCGCCGTGTCCGTGGCCGGGGTGGACGCGGTGCGCGAGCCCGTCGAGGCCCGGCGGCGGCTCGGCTGGATGCCCGACACCCTGGGCGTGTGGGAGGAGCTGACCTGCCACGACATCCTCGCCAGCCTGGGCCGGCTCTACGGCATGGGGAAGGCGGAGGCGTCGGCGCGCGCGGACGAGCAGCTCGCGTGGGTCGAGCTCACGGAGTTCGCCCACCGGCCCGCCCGCGTGCTCTCCCGCGGCCAGCAGCAGCGCCTGTCCCTGGCTCGGGCCACCGTGCACCGGCCCTCCGTCCTGCTCCTGGACGAACCCGCCAACGGCCTCGACCCGGCCGCCCGCATCCGGCTGCGGGACGACCTGCGCGCCATGGCCGCAACCGGCACCGCCGTGCTCGTCTCCTCCCACGTGCTCGCCGAGCTCGAGGAGATGTCCGATCGCGCCGTGTTCCTCCATGAGGGCGCCACGGTGGCCACCCAGGAGTTCCGCGCCGCCGACGACCTCGCCCGCCCCTACCGGATCGCAGGGCCCGACCCGTCGGCCCGGGACACCCTTATCCGCGCCCTTGAGACCCGCGGCCTCGCCGTCACCGCAGCCACCGGCGCCGGCGCGGGCCAGCGCCGGGACGGCGTCGTGGTGCAGCTGCGGGGTGAGGCCGCCGCGGCCGCGCTGCTCGCAGACCTCGTGCGCGAGGGTGTGCTCGTCAGCCACTTCGCCCCGGAGGGCTCCCGCCTCGAGAACGCCTACCTGGGCCTCCATCTGGAGGGCCCCCGCACCGAAGGAGACCGGCCGTGAGCACCGCCGTCGCGACCTCGATCCACGACCGCCGCCCGCCGGAGCCGCAGCCGGGGGGACGCCTCGGCGCGGCCCAGGCCGTGGCCACCGTGGTGGGCATGGAACTGCGTCAGCGGCTGCGCTCGCGCGGCTGGTACGTGCTGTTGGGCGTCTTCTTCGTGGTGGTGGGGGCGGTGACCCTCGGCGCCCTCGGGCTGCGAAGCCTGGGCATGGCGGGGATGGAGGCGTCCGGCCTGGAGCCGGAGCTGGCGGAGCAGCAGATGCGCGCCCTGGGGCGGACGCTCTTCGACGGCGTCCTGCTCTTCGTCCTCACCCTCTCGCTGTTGGTCTCACCCGCCCTGGCGGCGAACGCGATCTCGGGCGACCGTGCCGGCGGCACCCTGGCCATCACCCAGGTCACCCTGCTGCGGACCGGGCACCTGATGACGGGCAAGTGGCTGGCGGCGTGGATCGCCTCCGCCGCGTTCCTTGCGGCCGCGCTGCCGTGGCTCGCGGTCGCGGCCGTGGTGGGGCGCGTGTCCCCGTGGGCCGTGCTGGTGGGGCTCGTGATGATCCTCGTGGAGTTCGGCATGATCGCGGGGATCGGCGTGGCCGTCTCGGCGATCGCCGGGCGCACGCTGTTCGCCGTCGTGGTGACGTACCTGATCGTGGCGGCGCTGACGATCGGCACCCTGGTGGCCTTCGGGCTGTCCCTGCAGTTCCTGCAGACCGAGGTGCGGGCCAACGAGGCCGACTACGGCTCCACGACGGCGGAGCCGTTCACCGAGGCGGAGCTCGAGAAGATGACCCCGGAGGAGGCCGAGCAGGCCTGGGCCGAGTGGGAGGCGGCGCACCCGGAGCTGTACGACGGGATCGCCGACCGGTGCGTCGGCCCGGTGACCACCCGGACGATCCCCGACCCGCGGCGCAGCGGATGGCTGCTCGCGGCGAACCCGTACGCCGTGCTCGCGGATGCCTCCCCCTGGGAGGGCGGGCTCCTCGAGGACGGGACCCGGGCGGAACCCGGGCCGCTCAACCTGCTGTCCGTGGGGCTGCGCTGGACCCAGCGAGACCCCGTCCGGGACGTCGAGTGCCTCGACGGCGAGCTGCGCGGTCTCGACAGCACCGGCGTGCCGGATCGGCAGGGCACCTGGCCGGTGTGGCCGCTCGGCCTGGCGATGCAGGGTGTGCTGGTGGCCGGGCTGGGCTGGTGGGGCCACCGTCGCCTGGACACCCCGGCCGGGCGGCTGCCCGCCGGCACGCGCGTGGCCTGAGCCGGGCCGGCGTCGGGCGGGGCCTGCTCGACACCGGCCGGTGTCAGCCGCTGATCAGGCGACGTCCCTCGAAGGCACGGCCGAGGGTGACCTCGTCCGCGTACTCGAGGTCCCCGCCGACGGGCAGACCGGAGGCCAGGCGCGTGACGCGGATGCCCGTGGCGCCGAGGAGCCGGCCGAGGTAGGTGGCCGTGGCCTCGCCCTCGAGGTTGGGATCCGTGGCGAGGATGACCTCCTGCACGGCCTCGTCCTGCAGCCGGGTGAGCAGCTCGCGGACGTGGAGCTGCTCGGGGCCGATGCCGGCGATCGGATTGATGGCCCCGCCGAGCACGTGGTAGCGGCCCTGGAAGGCGCGGGTGCGTTCCATGGCCATGACGTCCTGCGACTCCTCGACCACGCAGATCTGGGAGCGGTCCCGGCGTTCATCCCGGCAGAGCGAGCACACCTCGTCCTCGGAGACGTTGAAGCAGACCGAGCACAGCCGCACCCTGTCCTTGACCGTGCGGATGGCGTCCGCGAGCCGCAGCATGTCCTCCCGATCCGCCTCCAGCATGTGGAAGGCGATGCGCTGGGCGGACTTCGGCCCGATGCCCGGCAGGCGGCCGAGCTCGTCGATCAGGTCCTGCACCGCGCCCTGGTACATCCGTCTCCCTCGTCCGATGGTGCGTCTCGTGGGGCGTGCGCCCCGACGCGGCGCCGTGGTCCGGCGCCGCGTCCATCATGCCCGCGGCCCCGGACGGCGTACGGGCGCGTTCGCCTCAGGCGTCGTTGGGGCGTTCCTCGAGCAGACGGCCGCCGAGCACCCGTTCGACGACGACCCGGCCCACGAGGCCCGAGTCCTCGAGCGGGACGTCGTCGTCGCTGGCGACCTCGTCCTCCCACCCCACCCCGGACGTCGCCAGGGCGGCGGGGCCGGTGTCGGCGGGCCGGGTCAGGCCGCGGCCCTGGGCGGCCTCGCGGGCGGCGCGGATGGCCGCGGCCCGCGCGTCCAACGACGGCGGCGCCGAGGCTCCCCCGGCAGGCTCGACGTCGGCGGGGCGCGCCCCGAGCGAGGCCGCGCTCGGCCGGCCCCCGGCGGGGGAGCCCGGCGAGGCGTCCGGGGCGGGGCCACCGGGAGCGCCGGGGCCGCCGCCCGTCCCGCCGCCGCCGCTCGAGCCCGCGTTCACCGGAGGCTCGAGGGGCCCACCGGCCCGCAGCCGCTCCATGAGCCGCGGGTACATGCTCGCCGGATGGCCCGAACCCGGGAAGTCCGCCCCGCCCGGGCCGGCAGCCGCACGCGGCGTGGCGTCCGCGTCGTCGGCGGGCACGCCCGGATCGGGGGTCTCGTCGGCCGTGGGCGCGCCCGTGGGGCGCCGCTGCTCGTCCGAGGACGGGCCGGCGCCCGAGGCGGCCGGGTGGAGATCGCGTCGCTCCGTGGCCGCTGCGTCGTCATCCGGGGCGGGTGACGGCGTGGCAGGCCGGGCGGAGTCACCGTCCGCGGCCGCGCCCGCGCCGTCGTCGAAGCCGGCGGGACGGGTCGCGCCGAAGCGCTTCGCGAACTCGGCGCGCAGCTCCGCCTCCGGACGGGCGAACACGGGGATCGAGTGCTCCTCCTCGCGGACCAGCGGCCCCGGGTCGTAGGCCCGACGGACCTCCTCGGCGCTCGGCTCGCTCTCGCCGGGGGTCGGGGCGTCGGGCTGGACCGGGGAGTCCTGGCCGGCGTCCGGCGCGGCGCCGCCGGGGGCCGGTGCGGCCTGCGGCGGCGCGCCCCAGTCCTCGACCGACGGCACGGGGCCGTCCCAGCCGGCGGCGCCGACGGGCCGCTCCTCGGCGTCGCGGGCCGGCGGGGTCCAGCCCTCGGGGCCGTCCGAGTCGTCCTGCTCCGCGTCCGGGTCGAACGCGGGCAGCGAGTCCCACGGGTCCTCCTCGGGCGGGGGAGCGTCGTCCCAGGCGGGCGGCTCCTCATCCGGGCCGCCCCAGCCGTCCGCCGGCGGGGCGGGGGCGGGCGTCGTCGACGACGTCGGCGCCGGCCCCCAGGAGGTGGCGGGAGCCGCGGGCGTCCAGGCGGGGGACGGCTCCGGCGTCTGACGCTGCTGCGTGGCCCGGGGCGGAACGGCCGGCGGCGGCGGGTCCGTCTTTTATACCCAACTGAAGAGGCCGTCGGTCGCATAAGTGTAGGACTGTGGGGTGGCGGGCACAGTAAAAATAGGAGTATAAGAAGTGAGTATCAATTAGGGAA
>NZ_VIGS01000022.1:0-35301 GCF_006704135.1 Micrococcus sp. R8502A1 | reverse complement strand
CGCTGGTCAGCCTGATCACCCCCGGCCAGGCAGGGGACTCCCCGATGCTGCTTCCTCTTCTGGAGCAGCTGCGCGTGACCCGGCCAGTAGGGCGGCCCCGGACCCGCCCCGAGGCCGTGCTGGGCGACAAGGCGTACTCCTCCCGGGCGATCCGCACCCACCTACGCGCCCGCGGGATCAAAGCGGTCATCCCCGAACCGGCCGACCAGCAGGGCCACCGCAGACGGCGCGGTGCCCGCGGCGGGCGCCCCGTCAGCCTCGACGCGGACGCCTACAAGGGCCGCAACGTCATCGAGCGTCAGTACGCTCACCTGAAGCAGTGGCGGGGTCTGGCGACCCGGTATGACAAGTACGCGATCATCTACAGGGCCGCTGTGGTCCTGAATGCTGTGCTCGCATGGTCAAAACGATTGTCAGACATGCCCTAGCTGGTGTCGTGCTGCAGTCGGACTGATCGCGCCGTTCCGGCTTCACCCCACGACACCAACCACATGACGTTGCCCGGATTGTCTCCCGCCTGATCCATACGATCGTCAGCAGGCACAGGACGACGACGGCGCTCCTCACCTGAGCCGGAGCCGACCGGCCCGACCCGCAGGCCGCCCCCTCCGCACACAGAGTGGTCACGACACGCCGTCTCGCGCAGACGCACGCGGCGTGTCGTGACCACTCTGCGGCGTCGGACCACGCTGTGGCGTCAGTGCCCCTCGGCCTCGGCGCCCTCGGACTCCTCGGCCAGGTCCTGCGGCTCGGCGTCGACGGACGCGCCCGCGAGCGCCTCCGCCACGGCGGCCAGCACGGACCCGTCGCGCAGGGCCTGCTCGGCGGCGGCCAGCTGCGGGGCCATGTACTGGTCCGGGCCGGGGCCGGGGACGCCGGCCTCGCGGATCACGCGGACGGCGGCACCGGTCGCGGCGGAGGGCTGCAGCGGGGCGCGCAGCTCGATCGCGCGGGCGGCGGCCACGAGCTCGACGGCGAGCACGCGGCGGAAGTTCTCCACGGCCGAGCGCAGCTTGCGGGCGGCGTGCCAGCCCATGGAGACGTGGTCCTCCTGCATCGCGGAGGACGGGATGGAGTCCACAGACGCGGGCACGGCCAGGCGCTTCATGTCCGAGACGAGCCCGGCCTGCGTGTACTGGGCGATCATCATGCCGGAGTCCACGCCCGGGTCGTCCACGAGGAACGCGGGCAGCCCGTGCGAGCGGGCCGGGTCCAGCATGCGGTCGGTGCGGCGCTCGGACATGCTGGCGACGTCGGCCACCGGGATGGCCAGGAAGTCCAGCACGTACGCCACGGGCGCCCCGTGGAAGTTGCCGTTCGAGCTCACCCGGCCGTCGTCGAGCACCACCGGGTTGTCCACGGTGGCGGCGAGCTCGCGCTCGGCCACGGTGCGCACGTACGCGAGGGTGTCGCGCAGGCCGCCGGCCACCTGCGGGGCGCAGCGCAGCGAGTAGGCGTCCTGCACGCGGGAGTCGCCCTCCTTGTGGCTGGCCACGATCGGCGAGCCCGCCAGGATCTTCAGCATCCGGTCGGCGGAGGTCGCCTGGCCCGGGTGGGGGCGCAGCGGCAGGTGCAGCTCCGGCACGAACACGCGGTCGGTGCCGAGCAGCGCCTCCACGGACATCGCGGCGGTGAGGTCCACGGTGTCGGCGAGCTCCTCGAGGTCGGCCAGCGCCATGATCAGAATGCCGAGCATGCCCTCGGTGCCGTTGACGAGGGCCAGGCCCTCCTTCTCCCGCAGCTCGACCGGCTCGATCCCGGCCTCGGCGAGCGCCTCGCGGGCCGGACGCAGCGCGCCGTCCGTCCCGACGACGTCGCCCTCGCCCATCAGCGCCAGGGCCACGTGGGAGAGCGGTGCGAGGTCACCGGAGCAGCCCAGGGAGCCGAACTCGCGCACGGCGGGGGTGATGCCCGCGTTGAGCATGGCCACGAAGGTCTCGACCACCACGGGGCGCACGCCCGTGCGGCCGGAGGCCAGCGTGGTGGCCCGCAGGAACATCAGCGCGCGGACGACCTCGCGCTCCACCACGGGGCCCATGCCGGCGGCGTGGGAGCGGATCAGCGACTTCTGCAGCTGCGCGCGGGACTCGAGCGGGATGTGCTTGTCCGCGAGCGCGCCGAAGCCGGTGGACACGCCGTAGGTGGGGGTCTCGGCCTCGGCCAGCGCCTCGACGTGGCGGCGCACCGCGCCGACGGTCTCGAGCACGTCGTCGGCGAGCACCACGCGGGCGTCGTGGCGGGCCACGGCGACGACGTCGTCCAGGGTGGCCCCGGACGTGCCGAGCGTGACGGTGACGGGAGGGGTGGTCATGGTGATGCGTTCTCCTTGCTGTCGGTCGATCAGACGGCCCGGCGGCCCGCGCGCCAGACCGCATGGGTCAGCGGCATGCCGGGGCGGTAGGCCAGGTGGATGGCGGCGGGGGCGTCGAGCACGTGCAGGTCGGCGCGCTTGCCGACCTCGAGGCTGCCGACGCGGTCCTGCGCCCGCAGGCCGATGGCCCCGCCGAGGGTGGCGGCGCGCACGGCCTCGGCGAGGGTCAGGTGCATCTGCAGCACGGCGGTGCCCACGTTGAAGTTCATGGACGTCGTGTAGCTGGTGCCCGGGTTGCAGTTCGAGGCCAGGGAGACCTCGATGCCGGCGTCGAGCAGGCGACGCGCGGGCGCCAGCGGGGCGCGGGTGGACAGGTCGCACGCGGGCAGGCAGCCGGCCACGGTGCCGGGCGTGCCGGTGGCCGAGGCGCGGTCCCAGCCGGTCCAGGTGCCGGCGAGGGCCTCGACGTCCGCGTCGGAGAGGTGGTTGACGTGGTCCACGGAGGCGGCGCCGAACTCCACGGCCACGCCCACGCCCGGGCCCTGCTCGATCTGGTTGCCGTGCAGGCGCACGCCCAGTCCCGCCGCCACGCCCGCGGCGAGCACGCGGCGGGTCTGCTCGGCGTCGAAGGCGCCGGTGTCGCAGAACACGTCCACCCAGCCCGCGTGCTCCCGCACGGCCTCGAGCATCGGCCCGACGACGTCGTCGAGGTAGTCCTCCGCGTCCCGGCCCGGGGGCACGAGGTGGGCGCCGAGGAAGGTCACCTCGTCCACGAGGCCCTCCTCGCGCAGCCCGGCCAGCAGGCGCGCGTGGCGGGCCTCCTCGTCCACGGTGAGCCCGTAGCCGGTCTTGGTCTCGAGGTAGGTGGTGCCGCCGGCCACCGCGTCGGCCACCCGGCCGCGGACCAATTCGGCCAGGCGGTCGTCCGAGGCGGCACGGGTGGCGGAGGTGGTCACGCCGATGCCGCCGGCCGCGTAGGACTCCCCGGCCATGCGGGCCTCGAACTCGGCGGAGCGGTCCCCGTCGAACACGAGATGCGTGTGGGAGTCCACCCAGCCCGGCAGCACGGCGCGGCCCCCCACGGACACCCGGTCGTCCGCGTCCGGGGCGTCCGCGGCGGCGCCGATCCAGGCGATGCGCTCGTCCTCGACGACGACGGCCGCGTCCGTGAGCACCCGCCCCTCGGGGTCGACGGTGGTCAGCTCGGCGATGTCGGTGATGAGCGTGGAGCGCATGGGGGCCTCTCTCTGCGGGACGGACGGGACGGGACGGCGGGGCGGGGCCTCAGGTGAGCGCCGCGACCAGATGGGCCAGCGGCGTGGCCAGCACGATGGTGAGCGCCACGCGCTCGACCCAGATCACCAGGAGGTGCCACATCTTCACGGGGATGTCCGTGGCCAGGATGGCAGGAACCACCGCGGAGAAGAAGATGATCGCGGAGACGCAGACGACGCCGATCACGAACCGGGCGACGAGGTCCTCGTGACCGGCCGCCATCGTGGCCGGGATGAACATCTCGGCGATCGAGGTGGCGGAGGCCGAGGCCAGCAGGCCGGGGTCGGAGTAGCCGAACGCCCAGAACAGCGGGTAGAAGATCACGCCGATCCACTCGAACACGGGCGTGTAGGTGGCCAGGACCAGGGCGATCAGGCCCACGGACATGATGGAGGGCAGGATCTGGAGCACCATCACGAGGCCGTCCCGGAAGTTGACCCAGATGTTCTTCGGCAGGGACGGGGCCTCGGCGAGGGTCTGCTCGGCGGCGCGACGGGCCACGCGGAAGCGGTCCCGGGTGACGGCCTGCTCGGGCGAGTGCACTGCGCCGGGGTACACCTCGTCCGGGATGCGGCTCAGCGGCGGGATGCGCACGGTGATGGCCGTGACCACGAACGTCACCAGGAGGGTGCCGAAGAAGTACCAGAGCCAGATGTCCATCAGGCCCAGCGTCTTGGCCACGATCACCATGAAGGTCGCGGACACCGTGGAGAAGCCGACGGCGATGATCGCCGCCTCGCGGGCCGTATAACGGCCGCCGGTGTACATGCGGTTCGTGAGCAGCAGGCCCAGGGCGTAGGAGCCCACGAAGGAGGCCACGGCGTCGACGGCGGCGCGGCCGGGCACGCGCCAGATCGGCCGCATGGCCGGGCGCAGGTAGACGCCCACGAACTCCATGAGGCCGTAGCCGATCACGAGGGCCAGGAAGACGCCGCCGATGGGGACGATCAGGCCCACGGGCACCACGAGCTTGTCCATCAGGAACGGGCCGATGCTCTCGTCCAGGATCCAGCTCGGGCCCACGCCGAACACGACCATCGCCGAGGCGACCAGGCCGAGCACGGCGAGGAAGGCGAAGACCGTCCGGGTGGTGCTGGTGCGCCAGCGGCCCGAGGCGAACGGGTACACGGCGCCGGCGGCGATGATGGCCATGCCCACCCAGCGGTCGGCCGGGCCGAGCAGCCCGCGCACCCAGGTCACCAGGTGGTCCAGCGGGATGGAGCTCGCCCCGTTGATCGTGACGGGCACGAAGAACATGACGATGCCGATCGCCGAGTAGACGATCATGCGCCAGCGCGCCGGCGGGCGGGGCGCGTCGGCCTCGATCGCGGCCATCGCGGTGGTGTCGGTGTGCAGCTCGTGGTCTGCGGGGCGGGACGAGTCCATCGTGGTGTCCTTTCGATCGCGAGCCGGACGGGCGTCCGCCCGTCCGGCTCGCGGCGGTGAAGCCGTCGGACGGCGACGGCGCGGCGGCACCGTCGCCGTCCGACGACGTGACCGGGGTCAGTCCCGGATCGTGGCCTCCATGGGCACACGGACGCCGCGCTCGGCGGCGACCTCGACGGCGCGGGAGTAGCCGGCGTCGACGTGGCGGATGACGCCCATGCCGGGGTCGTTGGTGAGCAGCGCCTCGAGCTTGGCCGCGGCCAGCTCGGTGCCGTCGGCAACGCCCACCTGGCCGGCGTGGATGGACCGGCCGATGCCGACGCCGCCGCCGTGGTGGATCGACACCCAGGTGGCGCCGGAGGAGGTGGCGGTCAGGGCGTTCAGCAGCGGCCAGTCGGCGATCGCGTCGGAGCCGTCCAGCATGGACTCGGTCTCGCGGTACGGGGAGGCCACGGAGCCGGAGTCGAGGTGGTCGCGGCCGATCACGATCGGCGCCTTGACCTTGCCCTCGGCCACGAGCTGGTTGAAGAGCAGGCCGGCCTTGTGGCGCTCGCCGTAGCCCAGCCAGCAGATGCGGGCCGGCAGGCCCTCGAACTCCACGAACTCGGCGGCGCCGTCGAGCCAGCGGTGCAGGTGCTCGTTCTCGGGGAACAGCTCCTTCAGGGCCTCGTCGGTCACGCGGATGTCCTCCGGGTCGCCGGAGAGCGCGGCCCAGCGGAACGGGCCGAGGCCCTCGCAGAACAGCGGGCGGATGTAGGCCGGGACGAAGCCCGGGAACTCGAACGCGCGGGAGTAGCCGGCCTTGCGGGCCTCGTCGCGGATGGAGTTGCCGTAGTCGAACACCTCGGCGCCGATGTCCTGGAAGCCGACCATGGCCTCGACCTGGCGGGCCATGGACTCCTGGGCCTTCTTGGTGAAGGTGTCCGGGTCGGCCTCGGCCTCGGCGTGCCAGTCCTTCTCGTCGATCTCGATCGGCAGGTAGGACAGCGGGTCGTGCGCGGAGGTCTGGTCGGTGACGATGTCGATCTCGACGGTGCCGGCCTTCTGGCGCTCGAGCAGCTCGGGGAACACCTCGGCGGCGTTGCCCACGAGGCCCACGGAGACGGCCTCGCCGTCGCGCTTGGCCTGCATGACGCGCTCGACGGCCTTGTCGATGTCCGTCTCCACCTCGTCCAGGTAGCGCTTGCCCATGCGACGGCGCAGGCGGTCCTCCGAGACGTCCACGATCAGGCAGACGCCGCCGTTGAGGGTGACGGCCAGGGGCTGGGCGCCGCCCATGCCGCCGCAGCCGCCGGTGAGGGTGAGGGTGCCCTGGAGGGAGCCGTCGTAGCGCTTGCGGCCGATCGCGGCGAAGGTCTCGTAGGTGCCCTGCAGGATGCCCTGGGTGGCGATGTAGATCCACGAGCCGGCGGTCATCTGGCCGTACATCATCAGGCCCTCGGCCTCGAGCTTGCGGAACTCCGGCCACGTGGCCCAGTCGCCCACGAGGTTGGAGTTGGCGATCAGCACGCGCGGGGCCCACTTGTTGGTGCGGAACACGCCCACCGGCTTGCCGGACTGCACCAGGAGGGTCTCGTCCTCCTCGAGGTCCTTGAGCGTGGCGACGATGGCGTCGTAGGCCTCCCAGGAGCGGGCCGCGCGGCCGGTGCCGCCGTAGACGACGAGGTCCTCGGGACGCTCGGCGACCTCGGGGTCCAGGTTGTTCATGAGCATCCGCAGCGGGGCCTCGGTCTGCCAGGACTTGGCGGACAGCTCGGTGCCGCGCGGGGCGCGGATGGTGCGGGACGGGTCGTGCTGGGTGAAGCCCACGGCCATGGCAGTTCCTCTCGACGGGGTGCGTGCGCCGCCGGGACGGGTGGCCCCGGTGATTTCACGGCTCGGCATGCACTTTCCGATCATTGAAACAGTGACTCCCCTCACGTGCAAGCCCGATCCGCGTGTCCCGCACCCGTTACGCTCCCTGTCATGACCACCACCCCCACCGCCTCGACGCGCACCGTGGACCGGGCCCTGGACCTGCTCGCCGCCGTCACCGAGCAGCCCCGGCTGAGCCTGACCGAGGCCGCCCGCGCCACGGAGCTGCCGGCGTCCACGGCGCTGCGCCTGCTGCGCAGCCTCGAGGGATCCGGCTTCGTGGCCCGCGACGACGACGGCGCCTACCGCCCCGGCGTGCGCCTCATCCAGCTCGGGGCGCGGGCCTTCTCCCGGGACTCGCTCGTGCAGCTGGCCCGCGGGCCGATGGACCACGTCGTGGCCGCCACAGGCGAATCCGTCTACCTCTCGGTGACGACCCCTCCGGACTCCGCCGTCTACCTGGCGATCGTGGAGGGCACGCATTCGGTCCGCCACACGAACTGGGTCGGACGCACCGTCCCCCTGGCGGGCACGGCCGTGGGCGACGCCCTGCGCGGCAGCGTGGCCGCGGGGGACTACACGCTGCGCACCCGTTCCGTGGAGAAGGACGTCACCTCGCTGTCCGCCCCCATCAGTGTGGCGGGCACGGTGGTCGGTGCGCTCAGCACGCTCGTGCCGGCCTACCGCTGCACGGACGAGCTGGCGGACCGGTGCGGGGCGGCCCTCGTCGCCGCCACCGACGAGCTGGCGCACCTGCTCGGGGCGGCGGACACTCCCAGGGAACGCCCAGCCGACTCCCCTGGAAAGCCCAAGGCGCGTTCGTAGGCTGAAGCCACCTCATCGAAGGTGCGAGTGATGACGGAGAAGGCCCCGGGCCCGGCGAGAGCCGGAACCGGGGCCTTTCTCTGTGCCCAGCGCCCAAGGCGCCGGGTCCGGGATCAGCGGCGGGAGGAGACGACGCCCGCCCAGAGGCCGCCGAGCAGGCCGGCCACCGGCAGCATCCAGAACAGGTGCACGCCCGACCCGTAGAGGACGGTGTTGGAGAACACCGCGAACAGGCCCACGGCACCGAGGAAGCCACCGACCACGCCACCGACCACGTAGCGCACGACGGAGCGGGCGGCCCCGCCCATCAGCAGCACGACCAGGTAGCCGGCCGCGCCCGCCAGGGCGCCGCCCACCAGGCCGAACATGAACGACTGCACCAGCACGACCCAGCCGTGGCCGGTCTCGCCCAGCGCCACGGAGCCGTTGGGATCACCCAGGCCGCCGGTGAGCACGCGCACGACGTTGCCGATGATCACGACGAGCACCGAGAGGAGGATGACGCGGTTGGTGAAGCCCCAGCCGTCCACCGGGCGCAGCGGCTCGAGCACCTCCTCCTCCACCACGGCGTGGCGCACGGGGCGGGCCGGGGTGGTGTGGGCGTTCGCGGTGTGGGGCTGGACGGCGTGGCTGCCGTCGGCGTTGATGGTCATCTCTGATCTCCCGTCCCGCCCCGGGCGGGGCGCGTTCCGAGCGCCGGGGCGCCCGTCTGGTTGCACGTCTGACGTGATTTTAGGCTTTTCCCAGCCCGAGGGGGTAATGGTGACCCGTCCGCCGGGCGGGGACGGCTCAGAGGACGTCGGTGCGGCGGTTGGCGAGCGAGGGGAGGAACTCCCGGACCTCGTCGATCCGCTCGCGGGTGACCTCCGCGGTCGCCACGGCCTCCCGCTCGTCGGCGAGCTCGGCGACGGGCAGCGCCAGCGGGTCCACGATCATCGAGTGGCCCACGGTGCCGTCCGAGCACGTGTCCGCCGCGGCCACCCACACGGTGTTCTCCACCGCGCGGGCCTTGAGCAGGGTGCGCCAGTGCTCCACCTTGTGCTCGCCGGAGAACCACGCCGCGGGGATCACGAGCACGTCCGCGCCCTCCACCGCGAGACGCCGGGACAGCTCGGGGAAGCGCAGGTCGTAGCAGGTGAGCAGGCCCAGGCGGAGCCCGCCGAGCTCGATCGCGGCGACGCCGCCGTCGCCGGGGGTGATCCGGTCCGACTCGCGGTGCGCGAACGCGTCGTAGAGGTGGAGTTTGCGGTACGCGCCCAGCCGGGCGCCGTCCGCGCCCACCGCCAGCAGCGTGTTGTAGGGACGCCGGTCCGGTCCCGGCTCGTAGCCGCCCGCGACGACGGCGATCCCGTGCTCCCGCGCCAGCGCGGCCAGGCCCGCGGCGAACGGCTCCCAGGCCGCGGCGACGGCGTCGGGGAACTCCTCCCCCACCTCGCGGGCCCCGAGCATGGCCTCCTCGGGCAGCACCAGGAGGTCCGCCCCCTCGCCCGCGGCGCGGGCGGCGAGGCGGGCCATCACGGCCAGGTTCTCCTCGACGTCGCCCACGGGCCCGAACTGTCCGACGCTGATCCTCATGCCCCCAGGGTAGCCAGGCCCCTGCCGGTGGCCGTCAGCCCTGGTCAGCGCTGGGGCCAGCCGCCACGCTGGGGACCGGGCACGACGTCGGCCCGCATCGGCCGCCGTCGTCCTCCGCCCCCGATCCGCGCGGCACCGCGCGGCACGTCGACACCACAGGAGCAGACGCGATGACCACCCAGCAGCCCGACATCCCCGGCACGCCGGGGCCGATCACCCCCGACCTCGAGGAGCACACCGCCCTCACCCACCCGGACCAGCCCGTGGCCGTCCCGGCCCCGGACCAGCGCGGTCCGGCACAGGTCTCCCCCACCGGCCAGGACACCGGCGCCGACCCCGCGACCGCCGCGCAGGGCTGCCCGTACCTGACCACCGCGCACGGCGTCCGCCTGCAGGACTCGGACCACTCGCTCAAGGCCGGCCGCCGCGGCCCCACCCTGCTGCAGGACCACCACCTGCGGGAGAAGCTCAGCCACTTCGACCACGAGCGCATCCCCGAGCGCGTGGTCCACGCCCGCGGCGCCGGCGCCCACGGCGTGTTCCGCGGCTACGGCACCGCCGCGAAGATCAGCCGGGCCGGGCTCTTCGCCAAGGACAAGGAGACGGAGGTGTTCGTCCGCTTCTCCACCGTGGCCGGCTCCCGCGGCTCCATGGACCTGGCCCGCGACACCCGCGGCTTCGCCACCAAGTTCTACACGGACGAGGGCACGTGGGACCTGGTGGGCAACAACATCCCCGTGTTCTTCGTGCAGGACGCCATCAAGTTCCCGGACGTGGTGCACTCGGTGAAGCCGCACCCGGACCGCGAGATCCCGCAGGCGCAGTCCGCGCACGACACGTTCTGGGACTTCGTGTCCCTGCACACCGAGGCCCAGCACCACACCCTGTGGAACATGTCCGACCGCGGCATCCCGCGCTCCTACCGCATGATGGAGGGCTTCGGCGTCCACACCTACCGCCTGATCGCGGCGGACGGCTCCACCGTGCTGGTCAAGTTCCACTGGAAGCCGATGCTCGGCGTGCACTCCGTGACCTGGGAGGAGGCGCTGCTCACCAACGGCATGGACCCGGACTTCCACCGGCGTGACCTCGCCGACGCGATCGAGGCCGGCGCGTTCCCCGAGTGGGAGCTCGGCGTGCAGGTGTTCGAGGACAACGAGGAGCAGATGTTCGAGGGCATCGACCTGCTCGACCCCACGAAGCTGGTCCCGGAGGAGCTCGCCCCCGTGCAGCCCCTCGGCCGCATGACGCTGAACGCCAACCCGTCCAACTACTTCGCGGAGACGGAGCAGGTGGCCTTCAACCCGGCCAACCTCGTGCCCGGCATCGACGTCACCAACGACCCGCTCCTGCAGGGCCGCCTCTTCTCCTACCTGGACACGCAGCTCACCCGCCTCGGCGGGCCGAACTGGAACCAGCTGCCCATCAACCGCCCGCACGCCCCGGTCAACGACATGCTGCGTGACGGCTTCCACCAGAGCGCCGTGCATCGCGGCGTGGCGCCGTACCGGCCCAACTCGCTCGACGGCGGCCTGCCGTACGAGACCCCCGCGGACGACCACGCGTTCATCGAGCACCCGGAGCCGCTGCCGGCCTCGGTGAAGGAGCGCGCGCACGCCGCGTCCTTCAACGACCACTTCTCGCAGGCGCGCCTGTTCTTCCTCTCCCTCTCCGAGGTGGAGCGCGAGCACGTGGCGCAGGCGTACACGTTCGAGCTGGGCAAGTGCTACGAGCAGACCATCCGAGAGCGCCAGCTGGCCCACCTCGCCGCGATCGACACGCGACTGGCCCAGCAGGTCGCGGACGGCCTGGGCATCCCCGTCCCCGCGCCGACCGAGACCCCGGCCGACGTGCAGCCCTCCCCCGTGCTGTCCCAGATCGGCGGGGCGTGGCCGCTCGACGGCCGTCAGGTCGGCGTCGTGGTGGGCGAGTCCGTGGACGAGAAGGAGCTGGACGCCCTCGTGCAGGGCATCCACGGTGCGGGCATGGTCCCGCTGGTCATCGCACCGAAGGGCGGCCCCGTGGCCGGGGAGATCGTGGCCCAGCGGACCTACCTGACCGCCGCGTCCATCGAGCTGGATGCCGTGGTCGTGGCCTCGCCGGCGGCCCCCGCCGCAGACGCCGCCCCCAGCCTGGACCAGAAGGCCGGCGCCGCCGACTCCGAGGCGGTGGACCCGCGCGTCGTCAAGGTGCTGCAGGAGATGTGGCGCCACTCGAAGGCGATCCTCGCCCTCGAGCCGGCGGAGGCCGTCCTCGCGGCCGCCCAGGTGTCCGGCAAGGGCGTCGAGTCCGCGGCGGACGGCGCCTCCGCCGTCAGCCGGCTGACGGAGCTGCTGCCCGCGCACCGCGTGTGGGAGCGCTTCCCGACGACGGGCCGCCTGGCCGACTGACCCGGCGGACCCCCGGGCGCTTTCGAACGTGAGATAGGGCCTATCTCACGTTCGAAAGCGCCCATTCGCCCTCTTTCACGTTCGAAAGTGCAGGCCAGGGCGGGCCGGGCCGGGGCGGCGGGCCGGGTCAGTCCTCGATGAGGTCCCGGACCTGGACCACCTGGTCGCGGCCCGGGCCCACGCCGATCGCGGAGATCCGGCACCCGGAGAGCTTCTCGAGGGCCTCCACGTAGCGCTGGGCGTTCAGCGGCAGGTCGGTGAACGCGCGGGCACCGGAGATGTCCTCGGTCCACCCGTCGAAGTGCTCGTACACCGGCTTCGCGTGATGGAACTCGGTCTGGGTCATGGGCATGCGGTCGTGGCGCACGCCGTCCACCTCGTAGGCCACGCACACCGGGATCTTCTCGATGCCGGTGAGCACGTCCAGCTTGGTGAGGAAGTAGTCCGTGAAGCCGTTGATCCGCGCGGCGTAGTGGGCCATGACGGCGTCGTACCAGCCGGTGCGCCGCGGGCGGCCGGTGTTCACGCCGAACTCGCCGCCGGTGGTGCGCAGCTGCTCGCCCATCTCGTCGAAGAGCTCCGTGGGGAACGGGCCGGCGCCGACGCGCGTGGTGTAGGCCTTCACGATGCCGATGGTGCGGGAGAAGCGGGTGGGGCCGATGCCCGCGCCCACGGCCGCGCCGCCGGCGGTCGGGTTGGACGAGGTCACGAACGGGTAGGTGCCGTGGTCCACGTCCAGGTAGGTGGCCTGGCCGCCCTCCATGAGCACCACCTTGCCCTCGTCCAGGGCGTCGTTGAGCAGGTTCACGGAGTCCACGACCATGGGGCGCAGGCGGTCCGCGTAGCCCAGGAAGTACTCGGCGATCTCGTCCACGGTGACGGCGCGGCGGTTGTAGAGCTTCACCAGCAGCTCGTTCTTCTGCCGCAGGGCGCCCTCGATCTTCTGGCGCAGGATCGACTCGTCGAAGATGTCCTGCACGCGGATGCCCAGGCGGGCCACCTTGTCCATGTAGGTGGGGCCGATGCCGCGGCCGGTGGTGCCGATCGCACGCTTGCCCAGGAACCGCTCGGTCACCTTGTCCATGGTCTGGTGGTACGGCGCCACGAGGTGGGCGTTGGCGGAGATCTTCAGGTGCTCGCACGAGTGGCCGCGGGACTCGAGCCCGTCGATCTCCTCGAACAGCGCCTCCAGGTTCACCACCACGCCGTTGCCGATCACCGGCACCGCGTTGGGCGAGAGGATGCCGGCGGGCAGCAGCTTGAGCTCGAACTTCTCCCCGTTGACGACGACGGTGTGCCCGGCGTTGTTGCCGCCGTTCGGCTTGACGACGTAGTCCACTCGCCCGCCCAGCAGGTCGGTGGCCTTGCCCTTGCCCTCGTCGCCCCACTGGGCTCCGACGATCGCGATCGCTGGCATCTGCATCTCTCCTCAGGGCGGCGGGTCGTCCCGGACCGGCCCGTACATGGAAAACGCCCCCTTGCGGTGCGCACGGAGGCCGTACCCCCGAAGCCTACCAGCGTGACGGATGCCACCCTCTGGCTACGCTGACGCCATGAGCACCGCAGCGCCCCACACCCAGCACTCGGACTTCCCCTCCCCGACCCCCACCCGCAAGGGTCCGAGCGTGGGCACGTGGCGTCCCTGGGCCGTGCTGCCGTGGGCGCTGGCCCTCCTCGCCCTGCCCTTGATCGCGCTCGCCCTGCGCTCCAACTTCGGCGCGAACGGCTGGATGACGGTCATCTACATGGTCTTCGGCGCCCTGCCCCACGAACTCGTCCTCATGGTCCTGGTGGGAAGCCTGTTCCTCCTGCCCCGCGTGAACCCGCAGGATGAGCAGCGGGGCGGCATCCGGCTGGGGCGCCTGCTGCACACGCTGCTGGGCGTCTCCTGGGGGTCCTTCGCGCTGGCCGCGATCATCTTCCCCGACGGCGGCGACCACCCGGACTCCGGCGCCACGACCCCGGTGCTCATGGACCTGCTCGGCAAGAGCACCGCGATGGACGTCGGCATCGTGGGCGGCCTCGCCCTCGTGGCCGTCAGTGCGCTCACCGGTCTCGCGGTGATCGTGGTGTGCGTGGTGCGGCGGATCCGCGCCGTTCGCTGAGCACGCTCCCGACGACGGCGGTCAGCGCGCCGACATGACGCGCGGCGGGGTGCCCCGCGGCACCGTCTCCAGCACCGCCCCGTGGGCGCCGGCCAGGCGGGCCAGGAACACGAGGTTGGCCCGCTCGACGGGGTCTGGGTCCGCGGCCACGCCGCTGACGAGGATCCGCTCCGGCGCCACGCCACGGGCGGCGGCGTGCTCCACCGTGAGGCGCGCGTGGTTCTGCGTGCCCAGCCCGGGGCGCGCCACGACCGTCAACCCCGCGTCGAGCCCGGCCGCCCGCAGCGCGCGCACGGCGTCCACAGGCCCCTCGTCGGCCTCGGTCCACGCCACGGTGATCCCGCCGGCGCCCTCGATGAGCAGGTGGTCGACGCCCGCGGCGAGGCCACGCCACCGGCCCAGCTGCTCACCCAGAGGCGGCAGAGGGGGCGTCCCCTCCCCCGCGTGGGCGACCGCGTCCACGGGGGCCATCGCGGGGCCGACCCGCGCCCCCTCGGACACGGTCAGGCGGGCCGGAGCGGCGGCGTCGAGCGCGCCGGATGCGGCGGCCGCGGCCACCAGGTCCCGGACGGTCTCGACGTCGCCGGCCTCCCCCGGTGCGACGCCCGTCTGCACCGGCTTGTCCACGTGCACGCGGAGCCCGGCCACCAGGGCACGGGCCGCGAGCGCGGCGGTGCCCCACGTCTTGCCGACGTCCGTGTCCGTGCCGGTCACGACCTCGATGCGCATGTGTCCACTCCACTCTGCTCGATTCGGATGTCCTCGCCGCCGTGCCACGGTCCGGGCGTCACGAGCACGTGCTGCGGCGCCTGGAAGGAGAGCAGGCGCAGCCACGTCGCCGGCGGCCCGGTGAGCCGGGCGTCCGGCAGCAGGCGGGCGACCTCGCGGACCACGAGGGCGGTCTCGAGCTCCGCGAGCCCGGCCCCGAGGCAGCGATGCAGGCCGAAGCCGAAGGCGAGCCGGGCGTCGTCGTGCTGTTCGCCGCTGAGGTGCAGCAGGAGCTCGTCGCCGGCGCGGACCTCGTGCTCGCCGACGCGGACGTCCGCCGTGGCGAGGCGCCGCCAGGTGGGCACCGAGGAGCTCGTCCGGAGGCACTCGGCCACGAGCTCGGCCGCGGCCGCCTCCGCCGCATCGGCTCCGGCGCCCCCGTCCGCCCCGGCGCCGAGCGCGGCCCAGCGGGCGGGGTCGGCCAGGGCGCGGGTGAGCGCGGTGGAGATGAGCAGCCGGGTGGTCTCCTGCCCGGCGATCACCAGGAAGTAGCCGAGGGAGACGATCCGCTCGTCGTCGACGCCGGCCTCGTGCAGCGCCGCGAACAGGTTGCCGGGCTGTGCGTCGTCCCCGCGCGCCTCGACGACGGCCCCGCGCAGCCACCGGTGGAAGTCGGCGGCGGAGCGGGCGAGCCGCAGCTGGCGGTCCTCGTCCGGCCAGCCCCAGAACAGTTCGAGGGAGTCGGCGCTCCAGCGGTGCAGCTGCGCCTCGGGCGGGTTGGGCACGCCGGTCAGGGCGGACATCACGCGCGCCGGGACCGCTGCCGCCACGGTGGTCGCCAGGTCCACGGCCCCGCCTGCGCGGCCGGTGTCCGCGAGGGCGGCCGTGAGGGCCATCCGGGTGGTCGCGAGGATCCGGCCGCGGGCTTCGCGCACCTTCGCCGGGGAGAAGAACGGTGCCACGACGCGACGCACCGCCCGGTGCTCCTCCCCGCCGGCGGAGGCGAGCACGGGCGGCAGCCGGAAGCGGGCGGCGGCCAGGATGCGGCGGGCCGGGCCGCTCAGCGGGACGACCGCCGTGAGGGCGTTGTCCGAGGCGAACGTCCCGGGGTCGGTGAGCACGCGCCGCAGGTCGGCGGGATCGGAGATCCGCAGGTGGTCGCCGCGCACGGCCTCCGGCCGTGGGTCGCCGTGGGCGAACGGGCAGCCCGTGGACGCGCCCCACGCCCGGGCGGCCACGCTCGCCACCGCCTCCAGCGCCGCCCGCAGCCGGGGCTCGGGGACGGCGGTGGTCACGCTCACGCGGAGGCGGGCGATGCCGTCGGGCACGCTGGGCGGGCGGAAGCATCCCACGAGGACGCCGTGCGCGCGCAGCTCCGCGGCCGCGGCGACGGCCTGCTCCGGTCCGGGCATGCGGATCGAGTGGACGGCGCCCGCCCCGACCTCCACGTGCCCGGCCAGCTCGGGCCGGCGGGTGAAGACGTCCACGGCCGTCTCCCGGGCCCGCGCGAGCCGTGCCGCGGGCTCCCCCGTGGCGGCGATCCGGCAGGCGGCCGCCGCGGAGGCGGCGAGCACGGGGGCCAGGGCCGTGTCGAAGACGAAGGTGCGGGCGGTGTTGAGCACGTGGTCGCGCCAGGACCGCGCGTCGGGCCCGCCGAACAGGGCCAGACCGCCCTGGCCGCCGAGGGCCTTCGAGCAGGTGGCGGTGACCACGACGGGCGCCTGCCCCGCCCACAGTCCCAGGGCGCCCGTGCGGCTGCCGCCGGGGACCACGCCGAGCGAGTGGGCCTCGTCCACCACGAGCAGGGCGCCGTGTTCGGCGGCCAGGGCGGCCAGGGCGGGCAGGTCGGCCTCGTCCCCCAGCACGGAGTACAGGGACTCGACCACCAGCACGATCCGTCGCGCCCGCCCTTCGGTGCGCAGCCGGTCGAGGGCGGCCCGGAAGGCGGGCACCCTGTTGTGCTCCACCGTGGTGACCGACGCGCCCGCCAGGGGGGCGAACGCCCCTGAGCGGGCGGTGACGGCGAGGGCGGCGCCGTCGCGCAGGCTCGCGTGGGCGTGCTCGTCCAGGAGGAAGGCGGTGCCCGGCCCGGCCAGGGCGCCGAGGACACCGAGGTTCGCGGTGTAGCCGGAGGAGAAGGCGAGGGCGGCATCCGCGTCGGCCAGCGCGGCGGCGGCGGACTCGAGGTCGGCGTGCGCGGGATGCGTCCCCGTGACGACGCGGGAGGCCCGCGCCCCGACCGGCCCCTCGGTGGCGATGCGCGCGGCGGCGGCCCGCACGTCCGGGTGGACGGCCAGGCCCAGGTAGTCGTTGGCGGCCAGGTCCACGACGCTCGACGACGGCGCGCCCGGCTCCGGCGGGTCGGCGCGGCGCTCCAGGCCGCGGCGCGCGCGGACGGCGGCCCGAGAGCCCAGCCACGAGGACCAGGGGTCGGCGGGCGTGCTCGTGGCCGCGCCGGCCTCGGCGGTGTTCATGCGCAGACCTCCTCGACGGCCCCGGTGACGGCCGCGCAGATCGTGGCGACGTCGTCGTCGGTGCTCACGTAGGGCGGCATCACGTACACCAGCCGCCGGAAGGGGCGCACCCATGCACCGCGGGCGACGGCGGCCCGAGTGACGGGCTCGACGTCCACGGTCCGGTCCAGCTCCACGACGCCTACCGCACCCAGGACCCGCACGTCGGTGACGGCGGGCAGGTCGGCGGCCGCCGCCAGCCCGGCGCGCAGCCCGGCCTCGACGCGGGGCACCTGGGCGGCCCAGCCGTCGCGCGGGTCGGTGAGCAGGTCGAGGGACGCGGAGGCGACCGCGCACATCAGCGGGTTGCCCATGAACGTGGGCCCGTGCAGGAGAGCCCCGGGCATGCCCCGTTCCCGCCGGGAGACCGTCTCGGCGACCTCGGCGGTGCACAGCATGGCCGCGCCCGTCATGGTGCCGCCGGTGAGCGCCTTGCCGAGGCACAGCACGTCCGGGGCGACGCCGGCCCCTTCGCACGCGAGCCAGCGGCCGGTGCGGCCGAAGCCGGTGGCGATCTCGTCGGCGATGAGCAGGAGCCCGTGCTCGTCGCACAGCTCGCGCAGCACGGTGAGGCAGCGCGGGTCGTAGACGCGCATGCCCCCCGCCCCCTGGAGCACGGGTTCGAGGATCACGCCGGCGATCTCGTCCGCATGCGCGGCGGTGAAGGCGCGGGCCTCGTCCTCCCACGCGGCGAGGGGGGCGTCGTCGGCCTCCCAGTGGCCGGCCGGAGCGGCGTCGGGTGCCATGGGTGCCGCGGCGACGCCCTCGGGCACCCAGCGTGCCGCCGGCGGGCGGGGCAGGAACAGATGCCGAGCCACGAGCGAGGTGAAGGCCGCGTGCATGCCGTCCACGGGATCGCACACGCCCATGGGCGCGGCGGTGTCCCCGTGGTAGCCGCCGCGGACCGTGAGGAATCGGCGGCGGCTGGGCCGGCCGCGCGTCGCCTGGTACTGGAGGGCGAGCTTGAGCGCAACCTCCACCGAGACCGAGCCGGAGTCGGCGAGGAACACGTGCTCGAGCGCGGCGGGGGTGTGCGCGACGAGCCGTTCCGCCAGGTCGACGGCGGGCGCGTGCGTGAGCCCGCCGAACATGACGTGCGGGAAGGCCGCGGCCTGCCGGGTCAGGGCCTCGACGAGCGCGGGGTGCCCGTGCCCGTGCACCACGGACCACCAGGACGCCATCGCGTCGATGGCGCGGTGACGCTCCCCGCCCGGCCCCTCGAGGTCGAGGTGGACGCCCCGGGCACCGCGCACGGCGTAGAGCTGGCGGGCGCCGGCGGCCCCGTAGGGGTGCCAGAGGTGGGCGGCGTCGCGGTCGAGGAGGCCGGCTTCAGCGGGGGCGGTCACGGTGCGTTCAGGCGTTGGCGGGCTCGGCCGTGCCCGCGCCCCGACGGCGCAGCCCGGGCTTCACGGCGCCCTCGGCGCCCGTGTCGGGTCGGGCGTCCTCCGCGGCCCCGGCCTCCGAGGCGACGGCCGCACCGGAGCCGCACGAGCCGGCGTCGTCCGTGCCGGCGCAGCAGCCGCCGGCCGGGGCGCCGTCGTCGGCCGTGGCCCGCCGCGCACGCTCCTCGGCGCCGAGCACGGTGAAGCCGGCGTCGGCGATCATCTGCAGATCCGCCTCGGCGTCCTGGCCCTCGGAGGTGAGGTAGTCGCCGAGGAAGATCGAGTTGGCCACCTGCAGGCCGACCGACTGCAGGGAGCGCAGGTGCATCTCGCGGCCGCCGGCGATGCGCAGCTCCTTGTCCGGGCACGCCAGGCGGACCATGGCGAGGATGCGGAGGCACTCGAGCGGGGTGAGCTGCTGGTGGCCCTGCAGCGGGGTGCCGTCGAAGGGCATGAGGAAGTTGACGGGGATGGAGTCGGAGTCCAGGTCGCGGAGCGCGAGGACGGCCTCGACGAGCTGCTCGTGCGTCTCCCCCATGCCCGCGATCAGGCCGCTGCAGGAGGACAGGCCGGCGGCGCCGGCGCGCTGCACGGTGTCCACGCGCTGCTCGTAGGTGTGGGAGGTGCAGATGGACTCGTAGTGGGACTCGGCCGTGTTGAGGTTGTGGTTGTAGGCGTCGACGCCGGCGTCCTTGAGCTTCTCGGCCTGGCCGTCCTTGAGGAAGCCGAGACACGCGCACACCTCGACGTCCGGGTGCTGGGCCTTGAGGTCGCCGACCATGCCGGCCACGCGGTCGACGTCGCGGTCCGTGGGGCCGGTGCCCGAGGCGACCATGCACACGCGCGAGGCGCCGCCGGCGATGCCCAGACCCGCCTGGCGGACGGCCTCCTCCGGCTTGAGCCACGTGTAGCGCAGGATCTCGGCCTCGGTGCCGAGCCGCTGGGAGCAGTAGGTGCAGTTCTCCGGGCAGAGGCCGGTCTTGAGGCTGACCAGGTAGTTGACCTTGACGGTGCGGCCGAAGTGCTTCTCGCGCAGGCGCGAGGCCGCCGCGACGATGCGGAACGTGTCCGCGTCCGGGGCGTCCAGCACAGCGACGGCCTCCTCAGCGGTAAGCACGTGGCCCGCCTCGATGCGGTCCACGAGGGCCTCGGGGTCGAGGGCGGCGGCGGGGCGGGGGTCGACGGCGGGGGAGTCCTGGGTGGCGGTCATGCGGGCCTCTCCGGTGGGCGGGGCTCGGCCCCGGGTGGGTCTGACTCGAGGGACTCTAACAGTGTTCATTGAACAGTGTTCAGGAGCGGGGGGCCATGACCCCGACGTCAGCGCCCGTGCCGGTCCAGAGGGACCGGCTCGGGCCGAGGCTGCTCCTCGAACGTCGTCGTCGCCGCGAGGATGCCGTGGGCGGCGGCAGCGAGCACCGCGCCGAGCAGACCGGCCACGACCGCCCGGACGCCGGCGTCGTCGATCGCGTTCAGCACCAGCCCCGGAATGACCGCGGCCCCCATCAGCAGCATCACCCACGCGGTGGAGCCGGCTCCGGCGTCAAACACGTTGCGGCGAGCCTGCTCCGCCTCGACCCGGTGATGCACCCCTCGCAAGGCGAGCATCGCCCCGAGGGCCGTGACGGCCACCAGCGTCAAACCCCACCCCAGTCCCAGATCCTGCCGCAGCCCCGCGAACACACCAGCCGAACCCACCAGGGGAGGTGCCACACCGATGCGCCACCGCCACTCACGCTCATTCCCCACCCGGCTCACAGCCCCCTGCTGGCACACGGCCCTCGGCGGTGGAGCGGCAGATCATGCGGTCGTGGCCGCCGGGATCACTCCTGCGTAAGGGGCGAATGGAACTCCGAGGCGAGCATCGCGTAGGTGGCGCCATCCACCCAGCCGCGCGTGAGATGCAGAGACTCCTCCTTGAACGTGCCCTCGTGACGCATCCCCACCTTCTCCATGATGCGCAGGCTCGGAGCGTTGTCCGCGAAGGCATGAGCCTCCACGCGCCGCACACCCAGATCGTCGAACGCGAAGCCCAGCAGGGCTCGCGCAAGCTCGGTGCCATAGCCCTGCCCGGCCTGGCGCGGATCGATCGTCCAGCCGAGCTCGGCCTGGGCGTCCCGGGCTTCCTCCCGCGGGCCGCCCTGACTCCACGCGTCCTGCACCGCGACCTTCCCGACACCGACGATGACGTCTCCGGCCCGCACGGTGAGACGGTCCCCCGCCCCGAGGTAGGACTCGCGCAGCGCGTTCTCACTCTCCGGGCGGCCGGAGGTCCACGACCACACCTGCTCACGACGGCAGAAGCTCCACACGGCGGGTGCATCGAGACCCCGGAACGGGGTGAGGGTCAGCCGGCGGGCTCGCAGCGGGAAGCAGACGCCTCGACTCGCGGCGAGCTCCAGGAGAGGGGTGGCCATGACAGACAGGGTACGAACAAAAGTTCTCGAGTCAGCCCCCGGACAGACCAGTGCCCGCACCCTGCGTCGATGTCAGATCCACGCGGCCTCTCAGGGCCCGTTGACCTCGGGCAGATCCCGCCACGGAGTCCCGCACCTGCACTGGCAGATGATCGCTTCGACCATCGTGCGGACATCCGAGAAGGGTCGACCCTGCCGGCCCGTGCGGTCTGGAGCAGCGGGGCGATCAGCTCCGATCGGGCGTCGGAGACGACGTGTGTAAGCGGCCATGAAAAGCTGCCCATAGGTGGCCAGGGAATGACCCGCTGACGGCCATGAGGACTGCCCAGTGATGGCCACGGGAACTGCCCGGTGCTGGCCATCTGGTTTGCCCGCGTTGCTCGTTGCCCGCCGCGTCGTGAGCCGGCGGGGGCCTCCTCCCCGGGTTGGATATCGGTGTCGAATCGAATCCAGCGAGGAAGAGGCCCTGAATGAAGGATGCCGCAGAAACCATGAAAATACTCAGTGCCTATGACCTGACCAAGTCATTGCGGGGCGCCGCCGAGCTGGCCGGTTGCTCCCATCACACCGTGGCCCGGCTGGTGCGGGCCCGCGACGCCGGCCAGACCCCTGGATCCGGAGCCAGCCGCCCGAAGGTCACCGATGTCTGGCTGCCCAAGATCGAGGAATGGGTCGAGGCCTCCACGGGCAGGATCCGCGCCGATGTCGTGCACGCCAAGCTCACCGCAATGGGCTACACCGGCTCTGAGCGCTCCACCCGGCGGGCGGTGGCCGAGGTGAAGGCCGCCTGGCGGGCCGGGAAGCGCCGGGTGCACCGGCCCTGGATCACCGAGCCGGGCGCATGGCTGCAGTACGACTTCGGCGATGGGCCGGCGATCGACGGGGCCAAGACGGTGCTGTTCGTGGCCTGGCTGGCCTGGTCCCGCTACCGGACCGTCATCGCCCTGCGTGATAGGACGGCTCCGAGTGTGTTCGCCGCCCTGGACCGGTGCTTCCGGCTGATCGGGGGCGCGCCGACCTATGTGCTGACGGATAACGAGAAGACGGTGACGGTCTCTCATGTGGCCGGGGTGCCGGTGCGTAACCAGGCCACCGTGGCGTTCGCTCGGCATTACGGCGTGGAGGTGCTGACCTGCCAGCCAGCGGATCCGGCCGCCAAGGGCGGGGTGGAGAACGCGGTGAAGCTGGCCAAGGCCGACCTGGTCCCGAAGGACACCAACCTGCGGGACCAGTACGCCTCGTTCGCTGAGCTCGAGGCCGCCTGCGCGGGGTTCATGGCCATGGTGAACTCCCGGGAGCACCGGGTGACCCGGCGCCGCCCGGACCACATGCTCGCCGAGGAGACCAGCGCGTTGCATCGGATCCCCGCCACGGCGCACACCGTGGCCTACGGGGTGGGACGGAAGGTGCCGGAGAACACGCCGATGGTCTCCTTCGAAAACGCCCAGTACTCGGTGCCCGCGCACCTGCTCGGGGCCGAGGTGTTCGTGCGCCATCACGGCACCGGACCGGACTCGATGGTGGTGATCATGCACGCCGGTGCGCAGGGGCCGGTGGAGGTCGCCCGGCACCGGGTGGCCCGGCCCGGGTCCCCGGCCATCGACGACGCGCACTTCCCCGGCCACGAGACGGACAAGGTGCCCGGGGACTACACCCCGGTGCCCCGTTCGGCGGCGGAGGCCGAGTTCCTGGCCATCGGGGCCGGAGCGAGGACCTGGCTGGTGGAGGCCGCCGCGGCCGGCACCAGCCGGATCGGTCAGAAGATGGCCGAGGCCGTCACCCTGGCCAAGCTCGCCGGCACCGACCAGGTCGACCGCGCCCTCGGGGTGGCCGCGGTGCACCAGCGCTTCGCCCACGGCGACCTGGCCTCCCTGCTCACCGCCGCCGGCCACCGCACCGGGATGCACACCGCCACCGAGGAACGGTCCCTGACCCAGGGCACCGCCGGCTGGGCCGGCCTCGGTACCTCCAACACCGAGGGGGCAGCCCGGTGAGCATCCACACCCCGAACACCGCCGCACCGGCGCTGCCGGCCGATTTGGAGGCGCTGTTGCGGCAGCTGAAGATGCCCCACGCCCGCGGTATCGCCGCCGAGGTACTGGCCACCGCCCGGGCCCAACGCTGGGAGCCGGCCGAGGTCCTCAAGGCCCTGCTGGTCGAGGAGACCACCGGTCGGGCCCGATCCATGCTCGCCGCCCGGCGCAAGGCCGCCGGGTTCCCCACCGGCAAGACCTTCACGACCTGGGATCCGGGCGCCTCCTCGATCCCGGCCCCGACCCAGCAGTCCCTGCGCACCCTGGAATGGCTCTCGCGCAGAGAGAACCTCGTGGTCTGCGGGCCCTCCGGCACCGGCAAGACCTTCTTCCTCGAGGCCCTGGGCCAGCAGGCCGTGGAGGAGGGCAAGCGGGTGGCCTGGTTCACCCTGGAGGACCTCGGGGCGATGATCCGGGCCCACCGGCCCGATGACACCATCACCAAAGCCGTCGCCCGAATCCTGCGCGCCGACCTGATCGTCATCGACGACATCGGCCTGCTGCCGGTCGCCGACGATGCCGCCGAGGGCCTCTACCGCATCGTGGACGCCGCCTACGAGAAACGCTCCGTAGCGATCAGCTCGAACCTGCACCCGGCCGGCTTCGACGAGCTGATGCCCAAGACCCTGGCCACCGCCACCGTCGACCGGCTCCTGCACCACGCCCACGTCTGCCAGACCACCGGAGACTCCGTACGGATGACCCAGGCAATGGCCGGGAAGGGAGTCATGCCACTGAACTGATCCCATCACGGTGGCCAGCACCACCACCCAAACGGGCAAACCAGCTGGCCACCAGTGGGCAGTTCTGATGGCCACCAGCGGGAAGAAACACTGGCCGCCTATGGGCAGAACTCAATGGCCCTTGACAGACGTGCAACCGGGACATGGCTCCCCGGATCTCAGCGGGTCCCTGGAGCCGTTCTCAGACACGCCCTAGGCCATCTCCAGCGCCGAGGCCCGCCTCACATCCGAGGAGGTCCTCCACGCTCAGGTGACGCGGCTCAGACACGATGCAACAGTCGATCGAGGGCCTCTCGCCCAGCGGCCCGCTCACGGACGTCGTCGGAGTCCATGAGGTCCAGCGCCACGACTGTTTCAGTGCGAAGCAGGGCGGAGGGATCCACGGGGGCAGGTACGTGGCGGATCACCACTTCCCCCGCCGCCGAGGCGTCGAGGCGGAGCCGCGACTGGAGAGCCTCCAGGTCGCCGAGCAGATAGCCCTCCTCCCGCTGGTTCCCTTCGACAGCGGCGAGCCCGAAGCGGCGGGCGAGATCCGACTGATCCAGGGCGGACACCCCCGAGGGCACGAGAACGTCGGCGAGCTTGGCTCGGGCTCGAGGCGAGGCGTGGAACCGGTGGGGCCGGGCCCTGTTCTCAGCCAGTCGGTGCATCTCGGCAGCGGTGAGCGTTCGCAGCCGGGAGCGCAGACGGGAGATCCGCGGCTGGTCGAGGAAGGCCCGTCCGTTTCCTCCGGCAAGGAGGTCGACGGCGGCCCAGGCGGTCCGCGGAGCCCAGGTGCGGCCGATACCCGGCGCCCTGCGGGCACGACGGGCCAGGGCACGCTCATCGATGAACCAGGATTCTCCGAGGCGGCGGGCCGGCACATCACCGTCCTCGACGAGGCGCCGCACATAGCGGTCGGAGACCTTGAGGCGCTCGGCGGCCTCCCCCACCGTCAGAAGAGTCATGCAAGAAGAGTACCGGAGCCGGACCTGTTCATGCATG
This sequence comes from Micrococcus sp. R8502A1, assembly GCF_006704135.1. Lineage (NCBI taxonomy): Bacteria > Bacillati > Actinomycetota > Actinomycetes > Micrococcales > Micrococcaceae > Micrococcus > Micrococcus sp. R8502A1. The sequence goes on along the minus strand of NZ_VIGS01000022.1, from coordinate 10,803 downwards.
CCCGGGGAGCCCTGACTTTGAGACCCTGTCATGCCATGCACCGAGAGCGCGTGGCCCTCTCACCAGAGCCGTACTCCACCAGAGCGGAGACGGAAGGGCCATCGACAGCAGCGCCTGGAAGGGGGCAACACACCCTGGGGCGATCCCTTCGGCCTGGCGCTCCTTGATCCTTCGACGCTCGAACTCAGCGAATGCGGCCTTGATGCCGAGCATGAGTCCGGCTACGGGGGAAGTGCCGGGCCTGGGCACCGTGATCTCACTCGGTCGAGACCCGCACGGTGCATCCCTTGTCGGTGAGGTCGTCCACGCTCGCGTACAGATTCCGGGTGACCCGGCCGAGCCGGGCCACGACGTCGTCGACCGCTGGGGAATCGACCGCCGACGCACTCTCGTCGTCTAGCGCCCGGCCAGAGACGTGGCCCAGGCCCTGCCCACGACGATCGAGCGCCTAGAGTGATCCACATCACTCTCGCCGTGGCCTCTCACCCTGAACAGGAGCCTCATGTCCGCCACGTCCACACGTCCGCCCACGCCCAGGCCCCCGGGCCGTACCGCCCGCGAGGGCACGTTCTTCAGCCGCGCCATGCGCCCGCTGAACACGACGATGGAGCGGTTCATCCCGTCCTCGCTCGTGTTCACCATCGTGCTCACGTTCGCGGTGGCGGCCCTGTGCCTGCTGCTCACTCCGGCCGGGCCGGCCGACGTCGTCGTGGGCTGGGGTGACGGCCTGTCCGGGCTGCTGGCGTTCATCACGCAGATGGCGCTCGTGCTCATGCTCGGCCACATCCTGGCGAACACCGGCCCGGTGCGCCGCCTGCTCGCCCGGCTGGCCAGCATTCCCCGCACGCCCCTGGCCGCCTACATCTTCGTGTTCGTGGTGGCGGCGGCGGCCTCCCTCATCACGTGGGGCCTGGGCCTGGTGGTCGGTGCGCTGCTGGCCAAGGAGGTCGCGGCGCAGGCTCGTGAGCGCGGGCTGGTCCTGCACTTCCCGATGCTGGTGGCCGCCGGGTTCTCCGGGTTCGTGGTGTGGCACATGGGGTACTCGGGCTCCGGCCCGCTGACGGCCGCCACCCCCGGTTCATTCCTCACGGAGAGCCTGGGCGGCCGGACGGTCCCGGTCTCGGAGACCACCTTCTCCTGGTGGAACATCACCGCCGCCGTGGTGACCGTGCTCGTCGTGGCCCTGGCCCTGTTCCTCGTCGCCCCGCGCGCCGGGGACCGGATCGTGGAGCTGGAGATCGACGCGCGGGACCAGGACGCGGTGTCCGCACCGGAGATCGAGACGCCGGCGGACCGTCTCGACGCCTCCCGTGTCCCCACGCTCCTCGTCGGCGCCATGCTCGTGATCTATCTGGTGATGCACTTCGTCGGCGGCGGCACCCTCACCCTGGACATCGTCAACTGGTCCTTCCTCGCGCTGATCCTGCTGCTGGTGCGCAGCCCGCACGAGCTGATCGGCCTCACCCAGTCGGCCGCGTCCAACGTGGGCGAGATCCTGCTGCAGTTCCCCCTCTACGCGGGCATCCTCGGCATGATGACGACCACCGGCCTGGTGGCGGTGCTCTCGGACGCCTTCGTGGCGATCTCGAACCCGGTGACGTTCGGCCTGCTGGCGTTCCTGGCCGCGGGCCTCGTGAACTTCTTCGTCCCCTCCGGCGGCGGACAGTTCGCCGTGCAGGGCCCGATCATGCTCCAGGCCGGCGACGCGCTCGGCGTGGACCCGGCCATCACCATCATGGCCGTCTCCTACGGCGACCAGTGGACCAACATGATCCAGCCGTTCTGGGCGATCCCCCTTCTGGCGATCGCCGGCCTGAAGATGCGCGACATCCTGGGGTACACCACGGTCGTGCTGCTCGCGTCGGGGCTCGTCTTCGGCGGCACACTCCTGCTCGTCTCGCTCTGAGCCGGCCGGCCGATGCGGGCCGGGTCCGGACAGACGAAGGACCCCGGGATCACCGGGGCCCTTCGCCTGTCATCACTCGCACCTTCATCACTCGCACCTCGATGAAGTGGTTCCACCGTACGAACCGAGCATGGGCGCAGCCGTCACGCAGCCTGGCAGTTGCCTGGCAATGGCCGCCTCAGCCCAGGGCACCGCCGGACTCGGCCAGGTAGCACGTGCCGCACAGAGACTCGTAAGTCACCTGAACACCGTCGATCGCCACCTGGTCCCCCTCGAACACGAAGTGCTCGGCGCCCGTGGTCGGGTCCACGACCTTGCGCGTGTTGAACACCGCCTTCCGGCCGCACCGGCAGATGGTCTTCAGCTCCTCGAGGGAGTGCGCCAGCTCCAGCAGCCGCGCGGAGCCAGGGAAGGAGCGGGTGCGGAAGTCGGTGCGCAGCCCGTAGGCGATCACGGGGACGCCGTCGAGCACGGCGATGCGCAGCAGGTCGTCCACCTGCGCCGGCTCGAGGAACTGTGCCTCGTCCACGAGCAGACACGCCACGGGCGGAGCCTCCACGTGCCCCACGAGGGCGTCCGGGTCGTCACCGGTGGCGTGCCGGCGGAACAGCTCCCGCACGTCCGCTCCCGCCGGGACGAGGAAGTCCACGGCGCGGGTCACACCGAGGCGGGACACGACGTCGCCCTCCCCCTTCACGTCCACCTCCGGCTTGGCCAGCAGCACCCGCTGGCCGCGCTCCTCGTAGTTGAAGGCGGCCTGCAGCAGGCCCGTGGACTTGCCGGAGTTCATGGCCCCGTAGCGGAAGTAGAGCTTGGCCACGGCTCCGCTCAGCCCTGGGCGCGGCCCTGGTCGGCCTCGATCTGCTCTGCGGCCGTGGGGTCCGAGTCCCGCAGGAAGGTGCGGATGCGCTCGACCTCCTCGGACTCCCCGATCCCGGCGGCCGCGCGGCCCAGCGCGTACAGGGCGCGCAGGAAGCCGCGGTTGGGCTCGTGGGCGTACGGCACCGGGCCGGCGCCGCGCCACCCCGCCCGGCGCAGCGCGTCCAGACCCCGGTGGTAGCCGACGCGGGCGTACGCATAGGAGTCCACGGTCCGGCCCTCGGCCCACGCGTCCTCCGCCATGAGCGCCCACACCAGGGAGGACTCGGGCGCCACCGGCACGATGTCCTCGGGCAGGTCACCTGCCTCGAGCCGGGCCAGCACCTCCGGCTCCTCCGGCAGGCGCGTGGCCGGCGGCTCCATCAGGTTCTTGCCGATCAGGGACTCGGACATGGGATGCCTCTTCTCCTCGCGGACGATGCGGTCGCGGCCGAGTCTATCGACGGCGCCGGACGCCGGACGGATCGCCGTCCCCGCGTCCAGGACGGTCCGGTACCGTAGGCGCAGCGTCCGTCCGCAGCCCCACGCTCCCGGGGCCGGGCCGCCGATGCCGTCGAAGGAGCCTCCATGACCCACCCCGCGCCCGCCCGCCGCCGTGCCCCGCTGGCCGTCGGCGTCGCCGCCCTCGCCCTCGCCCTGGCCGGCTGCGGCTCGGCCGGCCAGTCCGGTGAGCCCGCCTCGTCGACCGCCGCGGCGCCCAGCGGATCGGCGGCCTCGGCCGCGGCCGGCTCGGCCACGGAGAGCCCCACCGACCCCGCGTCCGCCGCGGCGTCCCGCGTCCGTGAGGCCCTCGCGTCGGAGTCCGCCGAGGGCACCCCGCGCGCCGAGCCGCGTCAGGCGTTCGAGACCGTCGGCCCGGGCATCAAGGACGGCGCCGCCACCGAGGCCTGGAAGAACACGGCGGCGGTCCGCAACGACACCGTCTCCGTGATGGACTGCACGCGCGACGTCCTGGACCAGCGCACCCTGGACGCCGTCGCCACGCACATCCCGGACAGCTCGAACATCGAGATCGTGCAGCTGTTCGCCTCGCAGGACGAGACCCACGAGTTCCTCACCTGTGTCTACAACGGCTACTTCGAGTACAGCCCCGGCATGCCCCTGGCGCAGGTCCACTACCAGCACAACCTCGACGGCTCCCGCCTGGAGTGGTGCCAGGAGGAGCCCGCCGCCGTGGCGGACGAGTACACGTTCGACCCGAAGACCGGCAAGGGGCTGCTCGCCCTGCTCCGTCCGGGCATGGTCGGCGGCCAGGACGGCGCCCCCCTGCTGCCCCAGCGCACCGCGTGGGCCTGCTCCGAGGACGGCAGCGAGATGGTCTCCGTGACCATGGGCTCCATGGAGGGCTTCGGGGACGCCAACGGCGGCCTCACCCAGGTGAAGAACTCGCCGGTCGCGCAGAGCACCACCCTCGTCACCGAGACCCGCGACCACCTCGCGGACACCGTGCTGAAGGACGCCGGTGAGTTCCAGGAGGTCATCAAGCTCAGCTCGCCGTTCTTCCTGAACGCGCAGATGGACGAGGAGACCCTGGCCCAGGCCCGGGAGATCCCCACCGGCCGCGTGCCCGACGAGCTGCTGAACAACCAGTCCACGATCGACCGCCCCGAGGGCGCCCCCGGCCCCGTGGCCCCGGGCCAGCCGCCGCGGCCGTTCCAGGGTGCCGCGCGGGAGGCCGCCGAATCCCAGCGGGCCGCGGAGGCGTCCGCCTCGGCGTCGGCCAGCCCGTCACCGACGAAGTCGGCCTCGGCCTCGGCCTCGCCGTCCCCCTCCACGTCCGGGGACTGACGTCCCGGCACGACGACGGCCGGTCACCTCGTGAGGTGACCGGCCGTCGTCGTGGGGCCCGGCGGATCAGGCCTTCGCCGCGGCGTCGTCCTGACTGGCGAAGTGCCGGCGGTACGCGCCCAGGGTGAGGAACGCCGGGTACTCCGGCGGCAGGGCCGACTCGCAGAACACGCGCACCGCGTCCTCGAACCTGTGGCCCTCGGGCAGCGGGCCGGCGAGGATCCGAGCGTGCTCCTCGCGGATCAGCTGCTCCATCCAGCCGCGGTTGGCGGTCCGCACGCCGCCCTCGGTCAGCTGCACACCGGTGCCGTTGTGGGCCCACTGCCAGATCTGGGACCGGGAGATCTCCGCCGTGGCGGCGTCCTCCATGAGTCCGTGGATCGCGGCGGCGCCGTTCCCCCGCAGCCAGGACTCGATGTAGCGGATCCCGACCTCGATGTTCATCCGCACGCCGGCCTCGGTCACCGAGCCCGTGGTCGCGGCGACGTCGAGCAGGGCGGCCTCGTCCGGCACCACGTCCTCGCGGCGGCGGGTGCGGATCTGGTTCGGGGCCTCGCCGAGCACGGCGTCGAACTCCTCCCGGGCGACCGGCACGAGGTCCGGGTGCGCCACCCACGAGCCGTCGAAGCCGTCGCCGGCCTCGCGGGCCTTGTCCGCGCGCACCTTCTCCAGCGCGGCGGCGTTGGCCTCCTCGTTCCGGCGGTCCGGGATCACGGCGGACATGCCGCCGATCGCCGAAGCGCCGCGCCGGTGGCAGGCCCGGACCAGCTGCTCCGTGTAGGCCCGCATCATCGGCTGCGTCATGGTCACCTCCGAGCGGTCCGGGAGGACGAACTCGGCCCCGCGGTCCCGGAAGTTCTTGATGATGGAGAAGATGTAGTCCCAGCGGCCGGCGTTCAGGCCAGCGGCGTGGTTGCGCAGCTGGTACAGGATCTCCTCCATCTGGAATGCCGCGGTGATCGTCTCGATCAGCACGGTGGCCCGGATGGTGCCCTGGGGGATGCCCAGCTCGTCCTGCGCCGCCACGAACACGCAGTTCCACAGCCGCGCCTCGAGATGGGACTCGAGCTTGGGCAGGTAGAAGTACGGGCCGTGGCCGCGGCGGATCAGCTCGTCGGCGTTGTGGAAGAAGTACAGGCCGAAGTCCACGAGGGCACCGGCCATCGGCTCGCCGTCCACGCGGATGTGGTCCTCGATGAGGTGCCAGCCGCGGGGGCGGACGATGATGGTCGGCCGGTCCGTGAGCTCGCGCTCGCGCAGCCGGTACTCCTTGCCCTCGGGGGAGGTGAAGTCGATCTGGTCGCGGATCGCGTCGAACAGGTTGACCTGCCCGTCCAGCATCCGGTCCCAGGACGGCGTCGAGGAGTCCTCGAAGTCGGCGAGCCAGCCCGAGGCGCCCGAGTTGAGGGCGTTGATCGTCATCTTCCGATCCACGGGGCCGGTGATCTCCACGCGGCGGTCCTGCAGGCCGGGGGCCAGCGGCGCCACCCGCCAGGAGTCGTCCTCGCGGACCCGGCGGGTGGACCGCAGGTAGTGCGGGTTCCAGCCGTCGGTGATGCGGCGCCGGGTGTACTCCCGCTCCTCGAGCAGCCGCCGGCGGCGGTCCTCGGCCAGCCGGTGCAGGCGGCCGAGGAACGCCAGCGCCTCGTCCGTGAGGATCTCGGCCTGCCGCCCGTCGACCGGCCCGTGGACGGTCACCACGGGGGCGGCGCCCTCGGGGATGACGACGGGGATGGCCTGGGTGCTCACGTCATGCGGCAGGGGCGTGTGCTCCCGAACGTCGTCGGCATGGATCTCGTGCAGGGTGGGGGTCGTGGTCTGCGGGCTCATGGGACTGCCTCCTCGCGGTCTCGGCTGAGCGGATCAGTGGAACTGGCCGGACTCCGTGGAGCCCGCCAGGGCCACCGTGGAGCTGTCCGGGTTGATGGCGGTGGACACGGCGTCGAAGTAGCCGGTGCCGACCTCGCGCTGGTGCTTGGTCGCGGTGTAGCCGCGGGCCTCGTCGGCGAACTCGCGCTCCTGCAGCTCGACGTACGCGGACATCTGGCGCTCGTTGTATCCCTTGGCCAGGTCGAACATCGAGTGGTTCAGGGCGTGGAAGCCGGCCAGCGTGATGAACTGGAAGGTGTAGCCCATGGCGCCCAGCTCGCGCTGGAACTTGGCGATGGTGTCGTCGTCGAGGTTCTTCTTCCAGTTGAAGGACGGCGAGCAGTTGTAGGCCAGCATCTGGTCCGGGAACTCGGCCTTGACGGCCTCGGCGAACTTCCGGGCCAGCTCGAGGTCCGGCGTGCCGGTCTCCATCCAGATCAGGTCCGCGTGGGGGGCGTAGGCCTTGGCGCGGGCGATGCAGGGCTCGACGCCGTTGCGGACCTTGTAGAAGCCCTCCGCGGTGCGCTCACCGGTGATGAACTCGGCGTCGCGCTCGTCCACGTCCGAGGTGATCAGGGTGGCCGCCTCGGCATCGGTGCGGGCGATGATCACGCTGGGCACGTCGGCGACGTCGGCGGCCAGGCGGGCGGCGTTGAGCGTGCGGATGTGCTGGCCGGTGGGGATGAGCACCTTGCCGCCGAGGTGGCCGCACTTCTTCTCGGAGGCCAGCTGGTCCTCCCAGTGCACACCGGAGGCGCCGGCGGTGATCATCGACTTCATGAGCTCGTAGGCGTTGAGCGGGCCGCCGAAGCCGGCCTCGGCGTCGGCCACGATCGGCACGAGCCAGTCCTCGACGCTGCTGACGCCCTCGGCGTGCTCGATCTGGTCCGCGCGCAGCAGGGCGTTGTTGATGCGGCGCACCACCTGCGGCACGGAGTTGGCCGGGTACAGGGACTGGTCCGGGTACGTGTGGCCAGAGAGGTTGGCGTCCGCGGCGACCTGCCAGCCGGAGAGGTAGATGGCGCGCAGCCCGGCCTTGACCTGCTGGACGGCCTGGTTGCCGGTGAGGGCGCCGAGGGCGTTGGTGAACTCACCGCGGGCGTTCTCGTCCTTCAGCTGGGTCCACAGCTTCTCGGCGCCGCGGCGGGCCAGCGTGTGCTCCTCCTGGATGCGGCCGCGGAGACGGACGACGTCCTCGGCGGTGAAGCTGCGCTCGACGCCGGCCCAGCGGGGGTTGTTGTCCCAGTCGTGCTGGAGCTGTTCGGCGGAGGCGGGAGTGGAGTGGTGGGGCTGGGTGGTCATGACGTCCTCCTGAGGATCGGTCCGGTTCGTGAAGGGTTCGGTGCGACGTGTCCGTCGCTGCCGTTGACATCCACCTTGGCCCCAGGCAAGGCCCTCTGGAGCACAAAATCGGTGGAAACTCCGGCCGTTCCTGCCACTGGGTCAGAACGTGACAGTCCTTGCGCCCCCATGTGGCCTGGATCACGGCAACGGCCCCCCGCTTGTCAAGAATGTGACTTTCTTTCCGAAACACGTGATCTCCTCCCCGGTTCCGTCTACAGTTCCGCGCATGATGACCCGCCCGCTTCCCGAGGACAGCGCGACCGTGGACGCCGTCGCGCTGGGCCGCCGCGTTCGGCACCTGCGCAAGCAGGCCGGCCTCACCCTGGACCAGCTCGCGGAGCGCACGGGAGTGAGCGGCTCGCACCTGTCCCTCGTGGAGAACGCCCGCCGCGAGCCGCGGCTCTCGCTGGTCCAGCGGATCGCCGAGGTCCTGGGCGTGCCGGTCGAGGACCTGCTCACCGGCCGGGCCCCCACCCGGCGGGCCGAACTGGAGATCGAGGTCGAACGGTTCGCGCGCTCGGAGCACTACGCCTCCCTCGGCCTGCCGCCGCTGCGCATCGGGCCCCGCACCCCCACCGAGGTCCTCGAGGTGATCGCGGGGCTGGAGGCCGAGCTGCGCCGTCGCCTGGAGGAGCAGGCCGCCACCCCCGAGGAGGCGCGCCGCGCCAACGCCCAGCTGCGCGCCCGGATGCGCGCGGTGGACAACCACTACCCCGACCTCGAGGCCGAGGCGCATCGGCTGCTCGACGCGATCGGCCACACGGGCGGGCCGCTGGGCCTGCACGCGGTCTCGGAGCTGGCCGAGCACCTCGGCTTCACCCTGCGCTTCGTCCCGGACCTGCCGCACTCCACGCGCTCCGTCACGGACCTCAAGCACGGGCGCATCCACATCAGCGGCTCCCGCTCCTCAGACCATGACCGCCGCACCGTGGTGCTCCAGGCCCTCGCCGCCGCCGTCCTGGGCCACGGCGAGCCGCGGGACTACGAGGACTTCCTCGCCCAGCGTGTGGCGGTGAACTACCTGGCGGGCGCGCTGCTCATGCCGCAGCGGGCGGCGTCGTCGCTGCTGCGGGCCGCCCAGAAGCGCCGGGACCTGTCCGTGGACGACCTGAAGGACGCGTTCGGCGTCTCCTACGAGGCCGCCGCGCACCGGTTCACCAACCTGGCCACCGTGGACCTGGGCATCCGCTGCCACTTCCAGAAGGTCCACGAGACCGGGGTGATCCACAAGGCCTACGAGAACGACGGGATCGTGTTCCCCGCCGACCACACCGGTGCGATCGAGGGCCAGCAGGCGTGCCGGAAGTGGGGCGCACGGCAGGCCTTCTCCCGCAACGACCGGTTCCGCGCCCACACGCAGTACACGGACTCGCCCAACGGGACGTTCTGGTGCACCTCGATGATCGAGAACGGCCCCGACGGGCTGTTCGCCCTCTCCGTGGGCACCCCGTTCGAGCATGCCCGGTACTTCCGCGGCGCGGACACCCGCCACCGGGTCACCTCCACGTGCCCCGATCCGCGCTGCTGCCGCCGCCCCGACCCCGAGCTCGAGGCCGCGTGGGGCGGGCACGTGTGGCCCGCGGCCCGCATGCACGCGCATCTGCTGGCGGCCATGCCCACGCAGACCTTCCCCGGTGTGGACGAGCGTGAGGTCTTCGAGTTCCTCCAGGCCCAGGAGGAGCGGGAGGGCTGAAACGACGCCGGCCCGCACCCTCACGCGAGGGTGCGGGCCGGCGCGGCGGACGGGGGGGTCAGCCGATGCTCTTGCCGGCCGAGTTCAGCTCGGTGCAGGCCTGGACCACGCGGGCGGCCATGGCCTCCTCGGCCTTGGCGCCCCACACGCGGGGGTCGTACTGCTTCTTGTCGCCGACCTCGCCGTCGACCTTCAGGACGCCGTCGTAGTTCTCGAACATGTGCCCGGCCACCGGGCGGGTGAACGCGTACTGGGTGTCCGTGTCCACGTTCATCTTCACGACGCCGTACTCCACCGAGTCGGCGATCTCCTGGGCGGCGGAGCCGGAGCCGCCGTGGAACACGAGGTCGAACGGGCGCTCCCTGCCGAACTTCTCGCCCACGGCCTGCTGGATCTCCTGCAGGATCTCCGGGCGCAGCTTCACGTTGCCCGGCTTGTAGACGCCGTGCACGTTGCCGAAGGTCAGCGCGGTGAGGTAGCGGCCGTGCTCGCCGAGCCCGAGGGCCTCCACGGTGGCGATGCCGTCCTGGACGGTGGTGTAGAGCTTCTCGTTGATCTCGTGGGCCACGCCGTCCTCCTCGCCGCCCACGACGCCGATCTCCACCTCGAGGATCTGCTTGTTGGCGTGGGTGCGCGCGAGCAGCTCGCGGCCGATCCGCAGGTTCTCCTCGAGGGTCTCGGCGGAGCCGTCCCACATGTGGGAGTTGAAGATCGGGTCGCGCCCGGCCTTCACCTCCGCCTCGGAGGCGTCCAGCAGGGGCAGGACGAAGCCCTCGAGCTTGTCCTGGGGGCAGTGGTCCGTGTGCAGGGCGATGTTCACGGAGTACTTCTTGGCGACCTCGCGCGCGAACGCGGCGAAGGCCAGCGAGCCGGCGACCATGTCCTTCACGGAGGAGCCGGAGAAGTAGGCGGCGCCGCCGGTGGAGACCTGGACGATGCCGTCCGAGCCGGCCTCGGCGAAGCCGCGGATGGCGGCGTTCAGGGTCTGGGAGCTGGTGACGTTGATCGCCGGGTAGGCGAAGGCGCCGTTCTTGGCGGCGTCGATCATCTCGGCGTACTTCTCCGGGGATGCGATGGGCATGCTGCAGCTCCTAGGCGTCGTCGACTCGGGCAGGCGGGGGGAGCGCGGCGAGCGCGACACCCTCGGGCTCATCCTATCCGCGCGGCCGGACCCGCCCCAGGGTCCCGGACCCGACGGCGACGCCGGCCTGGGCACGACCCCGCCGTTGGCCTAGGGTGAGCGGCGTCACATTCGCATCCGAGAGACCGGAGACCGCCATGGCCCTGTCTCTTACAAACATACCCCGACCCACCCGACCGAGCG
>NZ_VIGS01000021.1:0-37299 GCF_006704135.1 Micrococcus sp. R8502A1 | reverse complement strand
CGCCGTTTCCCGAACGAAAACGCGCCTGGAGCCGCCGTTTCCCGAACGAAAACGGGTGGGGGTCAGTCGTCGGCGCGGAGGGCCCGGCGGCGCGCCTCCAGGTCCATGAGCTCGCTGTTGAGGCGGGGGGACTCGGCGGGGGGGCCCCCCGGGGCGGGCCGGGTCCGGGGGCACCGCCTAGACTCGGCACCGGACCGCGACGCCCCGAACCGGATGGACCGTCATGACCGACCCCCACGCCTCCCACGACCCGCGCCGTGAGGCCGCCCGGCCGAGCTGGTACGGGTCCGAGGCCGGTGCGGGCTCCTCCGGCACCGGCTCCTCCGCCGCCGGCTGGCCCGACGCCCCGGCCGGCGACGCCGACCGCGCCGCCTGGGACCGGGCCCCCTCGTACGCCGAGCAGGAGGAGCAGACCCGCCCCGCCTACGGGCAGCCGTACGGCTACGGCCAGGACGCGAACACCGTCCCCGCCTACGGCTACGGGCAGGGCACGCCCGGCCACGGCTTCGGAGCCCCGCTGCAGCCCGGCCAGACCGAGGGCATCGGCCGCTCGGTGGCGTCCATGATCCTCGGCATCATCTCCGTGGTGGGCGGGTTCACGTTCCTCCTCCCGCCGATCGTGGGCGTGGTCCTCGGACACCTGGGCCTCAAGCGCGAGCCCCACGGCCGCGGCATGGCGATCGCCGGCCTCGTGATGAACTACGTGTCCCTCGCCCTGCTGCTGCTCGCCGTCGTGTTCCTCGTGATCCTGGTGATCGCCGGCATGTCCCTGGGCGACTACACCTCGACCTGACCGGCCGGCTCAGCCGGCCAGCAGCAGCTCGAGGTGCGCGGCCAGGGCGAGCAGGGGCGCGGACGTGCCGGGCCGGCCGATGAGCTGGACGGACCAGTTCAGGCCCCGCTCGTCCCGGAGCACGGGCACCGCGACCGCGGGCAGGCCGAGCACGTTGACCATCGAGGTGTAGGGCGTGAACGCGCACTGCGCCTCGTAGTTGGCCTCGGGCTCCATCGCCAGGAAGTGGCCGACCGGCGGGGGCGCGGTGGCCAGCACCGGGGTCATCACCACGTCGACGGCGGCGAACTGCGCCCGCACCCCGCGCGCCCACTCCTCGAGCCGGTGGGCGGCGTCGTCGAGCTCGGCGCGCCCTGCGGCCCGGGCCGTGCGCAGGAAGTGCGCGGCCACCGCGCCCACGTGGGCCTCGGCGTCCTCCGGCAGCGGCGCCCGGAGCAGCCCGGCGGTCCACACCGTGCGGAAGTCCCGGTGGTAGTCCTCGCCGTAGTAGGGGGAGAGGTCCTCGACCGCGTGGCCGCCCGCGTCCAGGGCGGCGGCGGCCTTCGTCAGGGCGGTGAGGGCGGGCCGGGCCAGGGAGATCTCCAGGTCGGGGGCGAACGGCGAGGCCGTGGTGACGCCGATCCGGCGGACGTCGACGGCGTCCCCGGCCCGGGCGGTCTCCACGGTGCGGCGCAGGTCCGACAGCACCCGGCCGGGCAGGCCCTCGGGGGTGAGCATCACGTCGTAGAGCAGGGCGGCGTCCTCGACCGTGTGGGCCAGCGGGCCCGACACCGTGAGGTTGCGGACCGTGTCCGCGTGCTCGTCCATCGGCAGCTCCCCGCGACCGGGCTTGAGGCCCACGAGCCCGCACGCCGCGGCGGGGATGCGGATGGACCCGCCCCCGTCCGAGCCCGGGGCGAACGGCAGGATCCCCGCGGCGACGGCGGCCGCGGCCCCGCCCGAGGAGCCTCCCGCGGTGCGGGTGGGGTCCAGGGGGTTGCGGGCCGGCGCCGTCACGAGGTTCTCCGAGTAGGAGTCCAGGCCGAACTCGGGCACGGTCGTCTTGCCGAGGGTGACGGTGCCGGCCCCGCGCAGGCGGAGCGCGAGTGGGTCGTCCTGCGCGGCCGGCGGCGCGTCGGCCAGCAGGGCGGAGCCGAACCGCGTGGGCATCCCGCGCACGTCGATCAGGTCCTTGTACGCCAGCGGAAGGCCGTGCAGGGAGGCGGGGGCGCCGTCGTCGTCCGGGGCGGGGGAGGTGTGCGGACCGGGCACGGCCCGGGGCCCGACGCGCGGGTGGGCCGCGTCCAGCTCGGCGGCACGGGTCCGGGCGCCCTCGGCGTCGAGGAGGGCGAAGGCGCCGAGGTCCGCGTGGGCCTGGGCCGCGGCGAGGGCCGCCTCCGTGACCTCCCGGGCGCTCAGCGCCCCGGCGGCGAGGTCCTCCCGCAGGCGCACGGCCGAGCGGTCCAGGAGCCGGGCCGGGCCGGGGGCGGAGGGGGTGCGGTCGTCGTCGGCGGCGGGTGCGGCGTCGGAGGTCTGCATGCGGCCGAGCCTAACGGGCGTGGGCCGGGTCATGGACGGCGGGGCCTTCCTGGGACGTCCGGGCGGGTGGCTACGCTGAAGCCATGAGCGCCTTCGAGACCGTCGATGTGAACGAGATCCCCGCCGATGCGGCCATCCTGGACGTCCGCGAGGACGACGAGTGGGCCCTGGGCCGCGCCGCCGGCGCCCAGCACATCCCGCTGGGCCAGCTGCCGGACCGGCTCGAGGAGCTGGACCCGGACACGGACTACTACCTGATCTGCCGCACCGGCGGCCGCTCCGCCCGCGCCGCCGAGTTCATGACCGGCCGCGGCTACTCGGCCATCAACGTGGCCGGCGGCTCCGGCGCGTGGCTCGAGGCCGGCAAGCCGATGGAGGCCGACGGCGACGCCGAGCCCACCGTCAAGTGACGGGGACGGACTCCGCTGACGCGACGCCGTCGCGCCTGCGCTACGCCTTCCTCGGCCCGGCCGGCACCTTCACCGAGGCCGCCCTGCGCAAGGTGGCGGACCCGGCCGAGGCCGAGTTCGTGTCTGCGGGCTCCGTGCTGAGCGCCGTGGCGGCGCTGCGCAGGGGGGAGGTGGACCGCGCCGTCGTGCCCATCGAGAACTCGGTGGAGGGCGGCGTCTCCGCCACCGTGGACGAGATCGCCCTCGGGGAGACGCTGCAGATCCTCGCGGAGGTGCACGTGCCCATCAGCTTCGTGCTCGTGGGCCGGCCCGGCGTCGCGATCGAGGACGTGCGGCGCGTGACCACGCACCCCCACGCCTGGGCGCAGGTGCGCGGCTGGGCCGAGACGGCGCTGCCGGGCGTGGAGTTCACGCCCGCCCCGTCGACGGCGGCCGGGGCCGGCCTCGTGGCCCAGGGCGACTTCGACGCCGCCGTGTGCGCCCCGCTCGTGGCCGAGCAGACCGGGCTGCCGGTGCTCGCCGAGCGGATCGAGGACGTGCCGGGCGCCGTGACGCGCTTCGTGCTGCTCTCCCGGCCGACGGCCCTGCCCGCGCCCACGGGGGCGGACAAGACCACGCTCGTGGTGCCGCTGCCGGAGGACCGGCCCGGCGCCCTCGGGCAGATCCTGGCCGAGTTCACCACGCGCGGGGTGAACCTCTCCCGCATCGAGTCCCGGCCGACCGGCGAGGGCATCGGGCGGTACTTCTTCTCCCTCGACCTCGAGGGGCACCTGGCGGAGGCCCGCGTGGGTGATGCGCTCGCGGCCCTGTACCGGGAGTACCCCGACCTGCGGTTCCTGGGCTCCTACGCCCAGGCCGAGCCCGTGCCCACGAGGGTGCCGGCCGAGTTCACCGACGCCGCGTATCGCTCCGGCCGCGCCTGGGTGGAGTCCCTCCGCTCCCGCTGAGGCGGTGCAGCACTTTCGTTCGGGAAACGGCGGCCCCCGGGCCACTTTCGTTCGGGAAACGGCGGCCCCAGGGTCACTTTCGTTCGGGAAACGGCGGCCTCGAGAGACTTTCGTTGCCGAAACGGGACGATCACCGCGACGACGGGCCGTCGTCGCGCTTCCCGTCCGCGCGTCGCCCCGGCGCCCGTTTCCCGAACGAAAGCGCTGGGGAAGCCGCCGTTTCCCGAACGAAAGCGGGGACGGGGGGGTCAGATGTGCGGGGCCGGCTCCGGGACGGGGGCGGCGGCGGAGACGCCGTCGTCGCGGACGGAGGCGTCGTCCTCGGCCACGAGCATCACGATGAGCGAGTCCGGCTGCACGCGGGCGTCGAGGGCGGTGATGACCCCGGTGGCGTCGCCGTCGAGCTGGGAGGGCATCGGCTCGGCGAACTCGACCTTCACGCGCTGCGCCTGCTCCGTGTGCATCACGGGGATGGAGCTGCGGGACCGGGTCACGGTCTTCACGGCGATCCGCGCCCAGTCGAGCGCGTGCCGGGGCGAGAGGACCATGACGTCGAGGAGGCCGTCGTCGAGCTTGGCCTGGGGCAGCAGCTCGACGCCGCCCGTGAGCATCCCGCAGTTGGCCACCATCACGGTGCGCACCTTGAACCGGCGGGGCTGACCGCCGTCGAGGGCCACGGTCACCTCGTGCCGCTTGCCGCGCAGGTGCCGTATGCCGGCCTCGCTGTAGGCCAGCCAGCCGGCCAGATCCTTCAGCTCATCCTTGGTGTCGCCCATGATGTCCGCGTCGTAGCCGGCGCCACCGATCACGGTGAAGGTCTGCCGGGTGACGCGCCCGTCCTCGTGCGTGAAGCGGACGTCCACGGTGTCGATGCGTCGCTGCCGGCCCCCCACGGCGATCCGCAGGCATTGCTCGACGTCGTTGATCGGCAGGTCCAGGTTGCGGGCCAGCAGGTTCCCGGTGCCCAGCGGCACCACGCCGAGGGCGACGTCGGTGCCGGCCAGCTGCTCGGCCACGGTGCGGACCGTGCCGTCGCCGCCCGCGGCGATCACGAGCCGGGCACCGGCGTCGAGGGCCTGCCGCGCCATGGCGGTGCCGGGGTCGTCCTCCTGCGTCTCGAGCACGAGCACCTCGCCGAGGCCCTCCGCCGCCGCGAGCCGCTCGAGCTCGCGCCGCACCCGGTCCGCGTGCGTCTTGATGGGGTTCAGCACCAGCGCGACCTCGTGGCGGCCCGTGCCGATGCCGGGCACCTCCTCCAGCCGGCGCTGCACGCCGCCCACCCGCGCGTCGAGGGCGTCCACCAGGAGACGCGTCCGTTGGTGCTGCACGCCGAGGCGGACCTGGCGCACCGCCAGCACCACCACGACGACGGCCAGCACGGCCAGGAGCACCAGGGCGGCCAGCGCCATCCACCACTCGGGAGTCATGCCCTGAGTCTAGGCGTCGGCCCCGCCCGCTAGGCTGGCGCACGTGATCGACGTCAAGGACCTCATCGAGCAGCCCGAGAAGTACCGCGTCTCCCAGGAGGCGCGCGGGGAGGACGCGTCCCTCGTGGACCGCGTGGTCGAGGCGGACGCGGCCCGCCGCTCGTCCATCGCGGGCTTCGAGCAGCTGCGCGCGGAGCAGAAGGCCTTCGGCAAGCGCGTCGCCCAGGCGAAGGGCGAGGAGAAGCAGGCCCTGCTGGCCGAGGTGAAGGACCTGGCCGCGCGCGTGAAGGAGGCCGAGTCGGCCGCCGGCGCGGCCGAGGCCCGCCTCGCGGAGCTGCAGCGCGCCTTCCCGAACCTGATCGTCGACGGCGTCCCGGCCGGCGGCGAGGACGACTTCGTGGTCCTCAAGGAGGTCGGCACCCCGCGCGACTTCGCCGCCGAGGGCTTCGAGCCGCGCGACCACCTCGAGCTCGGCGAGCTGCTCGGGGCGATCGACATGGAGCGCGGCGCGAAGGTGTCCGGCGCCCGGTTCAGCTTCCTCAAGGGCGTGGGCGCGCGTCTCGAGCTCGCCCTGATGCAGCTGGGCCTGGACCTGGCCCTGGAGAACGGCTTCGTGCCGGTCATCCCGCCCACCCTGGTGCGCCCGGAGACCATGCAGGGCACCGGCTTCGACGTCGAGCACGACGACGAGATCTACCGTCTGGAGCGCGACGACCTGTATCTCGTGGGCACCTCCGAGGTGGCCCTGGCCGGCTACCACGCGGACGAGATCATGGACGTGAGCGCCCCCGTCCGGTACGCGGGCTGGTCCACGTGCTACCGGCGTGAGGCGGGCTCGGCGGGCAAGGACACCCGCGGCATCATCCGCGTGCACCAGTTCAACAAGCTGGAGATGTTCATCTACGCCGCACAGGAGGACGCGGAGGCGGAGCACGAGCGCCTGCTGGCGTGGGAGGAGCGGATGCTGGGCGCCATCGAGGTGCCGTACCGCGTGATCGACATCGCCGCCGGCGACCTCGGCCTCTCCGCCGCCCGCAAGTTCGACTGCGAGGCCTGGGTCCCCACGCAGGGCACCTATCGCGAGCTGACGTCCACCTCGAACTGCACCACGTTCCAGGCCCGCCGTCTCAACATCCGCGAGCGGGTCCGCACGGAGGACGGTTCCAAGGGCGGCACCCGCATGGTGGCCACGCTCAACGGCACCCTGGCCACCACCCGCTGGATCGTGGCGATCCTGGAGAACCACCAGAACGCGGACGGCTCGGTCACCGTGCCCGCCGCGCTGCGTCCCTACCTCGGCGGGATGGAGCGCTTCGAGCTGGTCTGAACGGACGACGTCGTCCCCGGCGGCGTCGGCCGCCTCGCCCGCCTGCCCCGCGGCGCCCCTGCGGCGCCCCCGCCGTTCACCCGCGCGTCGCCGTCGTGTCCGGGCCGTGTGGTTGGGTGGAGGTCATGACGAAGAAGCTCGTGTGCCTGGACGTGGACGGAACGATCGTGGACCATGACGGCCATCTGCATGAGCCCGTGCGCGCGGCCGTGCGGGCCGTGCTGGACGCCGGGCACCACGTGGTCATCGCGACGGGCCGCTCCCGCGCGGCCACCCTGCCCGTGGCCCGCTCCCTGGGGATCGGCGCCGGCTTCATGGTGTGCTCCAACGGCGGCGTCACGCTGCGCCTGGACCCCGAGCTGGAGGAGGGCTACGAGATCACGGACCTGCGCACCTTCGACCCGCGCTCGGTGCTGACCCAGCTGCGCCACCGCCTGCCCAGCGCCAAGTACGCGCTCGAGCTGCCGGACGGCACCTTCCGCTCCACCGAGCGGTTCCAGGACATGTCCTTCGGCGTGGCCGCGGAGGGCGTCACGTTCGAGGAGCTGATGGACACCACGGCCGTGCGCCTCGTGGTGTTCTCCACGGACTCCTCCGCCGAGGAGTTCGGCCGCGCGGTGGAGGGCATCGGCCTGTCCGGCGTGACCTACTCCGTGGGCTGGACGGCGTGGCTCGACGTCGCCGCGGCGGGCGTGACCAAGGCCTCCGGGCTCGAGGCGCTGCGCACCGTGCTGAAGGTGGCCCCCGAGGACACCGTGGCCGTGGGCGACGGCCGCAACGACATCGAGATGCTCCGCTGGGCCGGCCGCGGCGTGGCCATGGGCCAGGCCGTGGAGGAGGTCGTGGCCGCCGCGGACGAGGTCACCGGGCACGTGGACGAGCACGGGCTCGCCACGGTGCTGCGCTCGCTCCTCGAGGAGCCGGCCGCGGCCTGAGCGGCGCGGCCGGCCCGGGCCGCCGGGTCAGCCCCCCGCCAAGGTGAGCAGCCGCGCGGCGGCGGGGCGGCAGGCGTGCTCCTCGTTCCAGTAGGAGCGCTGCACCGCCTGCGAGACGGCCTGCGCCGTGATCCCGAGCGCGGCGGCCGCCGGCTTCTGCTGGCCGCGCACCCCCGGCACCAGCAGGTCCAGCACCGCCCACTCGGCGTCGGTCCGGGACCACACGAGCTGCCCGACGAGTCGCAGCACGGCCTCGGCCTCGGCGGCCGCCTCCTCGTCCCTGCCGCGCACGGCCAACGGGATCCGCGCGGTGGACACGGCCGCCGCCTCCACGGCCCGCCGCGCCGCCGCGAGACCGGGCCCGCCGGCGTCGTGCAGGTCCCCGGAGGCGGGCACGCCCGCCGCACCGTCCGCGTGCGTCACCGTCCCGACGCCGACCCCCACGTTCCAGCGGCGCTGCCGCAGGGCGCGCAGCGACACGTCCACGGCGACGCGCGGATCCTCGACGGCGCCGATCAGCTCGTCGCCCACGGCGCGCTGGAACGGGAGCACGACGGCGTCGCCGAGCCCCGGCACGTCCTGGAGGGCGCGCAGGAACGTGTCCACGCGGTCGCCGGCGTCGAGGGTGTCCCGCTGGTTGATGGTGAGCACGAACATGGTCGTCGATTCTGCCAGCCCGCAGACGACGCCGGCCGCCCACCCCGAGGGGTGAGCGGCCGGCGTCGCGCGCGTGGGCGGTGCGGGGATCAGCGGCCCTGGGGCTCGTCCGTCTGCTCGCCCTCCTCGGTGGCCGGCTGTGCCTCCTCGGTGTCCACCTCGCGGCCCTGGGGCTCGTCGGTCGGGGACTCCTCGCCCTCGGCGTCGAAGCGCTGGATGGAGGCCTCGAGCTCGGCCTCGGCGGCCGCGCGGCCCTCCCAGCCCTCGGCCTTGACCCACTTGCCCGGCTCGAGGTCCTTGTAGCGGGTGAAGAAGTGCTCGATCTCCTGCTTGAGGGACTCCTCCACGTGCTCGAGCTCGGTGATGTGGTCGTAGCGCTTGTCCGCCGGGACGCACAGCAGCTTGGCGTCGCCGCCGCCGTCGTCGGTCATGTTGAACACGCCGATCGGGCGGGCCTCGACGACGCAGCCCGGCACCAGGTCGAAGCCCGGCAGGTACACGAGGGCGTCCAGCGGGTCGCCGTCCTCGCCGAGGGTGTTCTCGAAGTAGCCGTAGTGCGTGGGGTACTGCATGGAGGTGAAGAGCACGCGGTCCAGGCGCAGGCGGCCGGTCTCGTGGTCGAACTCGTACTTCACGCGGGAGCCCGCGGGGATCTCGATGGTGACGTCGTGCGCCATGACTCTCCTTCGCACAGAGGGTGGGGTGTCCGGGCGGCGCGGCGCCGCCCGGCGGTGCTGCCGTCAGCCTACCGGGGGCGTCCGTCATGATGGACGCATGGGACAGGTGGACACGGGGCGCGCTGGGCGTCGGGATCGACGCACGGAACACCGCCGGAGCCGCTCGCTCCCCGCCGTCCTCCTGGCCGCGCTCACGGCCGCCCTGGTCGCCTGCGGGCCCGTGACCGCACCGACGGCCCCGTCGAGCGCGCCCGCCTCGTCGACGACCGCCGAGCCGACGTCGTCGTCCCCGTCCGCCGGCCCCACCGCGGCCCAGGTGGCGGCCGCCGTCGAGCCGGGGCTGGAGACGTCCCCGGGCACGGTCTCCGCCGAGTTCCGCGACCTGGCCACCGGCGAGGTGCTCTACGCGCGGGACGCGGACGAGCCCGTGGCCCCCGCGTCCTCGCTCAAGGTGCTCGCCGCCGCGGCCATCGTCTCCGCCCTGGGTCCTGAGACGACCCTGCAGACCACCGTGGTGGCCCAGCCCACCGCGGACGGCGCGGCCACCGAGCTGGTGCTCGTGGGCGGCGGCGACGTGCTGCTGGGCACGGGCGCCTCGGACTCGAAACACGTCTCCGGCCGCGCGGGCCTGCGCACCCTCGCGGAGCGGACCGTGGCCGGACTCGTCGAGGACGGCGTCACCGGGCAGGTGGTGGTCAGCACGGACCTGCGGCTCTTCACCGACCGCAAGGCCCTGAACCCGCGCTGGACGCCGGACATCCCGGAGAGCGGCAACGTCGCGCCGGTGCAGCCGCTGGCCACCTACGGCGGTCGCGAGGCCCCCGGCACCGGGGAGGACCGCATCGAGGCCCCGGCGCAGTTCGCCGCGCTCACCTTCCAGGCCGCCCTCGACGACGCGGTGGCCGCCTCCGGTGCCGACCTCGAGGTGGGTCTGCGGGACACGATCCCGGCCACCGAGGTGCCGCGCGCCACGGTCCTCGCCGCCGCCCCCGTCGCGGCCGTGGAGTCCGCGCCCGTGGGGGAGCAGGTCGCGTACCTGCTGGCCCACTCGGAGAACCAGGTGGTCGAGGCCCTGGCCCACGCGGCCGCGCCCGCCGCCGACCTGCCCGCCACCCACGAGGGTGCCGCGCAGCTGCTGACGGCCACCGCCGAGGACCTCGGCGTGGACACCGCCGGGATGGCGCTCGTGGACTCCTCCGGACTCTCCCCGGACAACCGGGTCAGCGCGGGCCAGCTGGCCGGCGTCGTGGCCGGGGTGGCCCGCACGCCCGCCCTGGGCACCGTGCTGGAGGGCCTGCCGCGGCCCGGCGAGGACTCCACCCTGGGCGACCGGTTCCCGGATGCCCCCGCGCGGCAGGCCGTGGCCGCGAAGACCGGCACGCTCGACCAGACGGTCTCCCTCACCGGCACCGTCACCACGACGTCCGGGCGGGTCCTCGCGTTCAGCATCATCTGCTCGGATCTGCAGTGGAAGTTGGAGCCCGCGCGCGCGGCGGTCGATGAGGCCGTCAGCGCCGTCGCCGGGCTCTGATCCGAGGTCCGGGCCCTGTGATCTGATGGAGCCCATGAGCGACCACCACGCGACCGACCGCCCTCGCGCCGCGGACGCCGAGCCGGGCGCCCCCGCCGAGCCGGCCCCCGCCGTCGCCCACCCGGTGGACTGGGCCTTCGCGGCACGGACCGCACGGTCCCTCGCCGCCGCCGGCCCCCGGTTCACGCCGCGGGAGGCGACGCGCGAGGCGGAGGGCCTGCGCGCCGCCGCGGAGGCCGCCGTGCCGCACGTCCACCGCCTGACCGGGCTCGAGGCGGCCCGGGACCTGCGCGACTCGCAGGTGCTCGTGGTGGACCGCCCCACCTGGTCGCGCGCCGCCACGCAGTCCTTCGCCACGCTGCTGGACCCCACGTTCGCGCACCTGCGGGACACCCGGCCCCGCGAGCACGCCGCCGCCACCACCCGCGTCACCCGGCACGCCACCGCCCTGGAGATGGGAGGGATCCTCGCGTGGATGTCCGGGAAGATCCTCGGCCAGTACGACCCGTTCATCGCGCTGCCCGGCCCCGGGGGGACGGCGGCCGGTCCCGCCGGCGGACGCCTGCTGCTCGTGGCCCCGAACGTCGCGCAGGTGCGCGCGGAGATCAACGTCGACCCGGCGGACTTCCGCCTCTGGGTGTGCCTGCACGAGCAGACCCACCGCGTGCAGTTCGCTGCCGCGCCCTGGCTGCGCGAGCACCTGCGGGCCGAGATCACCGCGCTCACCGTCGGCCTGTTCGACAGGGCCGAGTCCCTGCCCGAGCGCCTGCGCACCGCGCTCGCGGCGGCGAACCCGCTGGGTCGGGAGGCCGACGCCGGCCGGACCGGGACACGGGACGGACACGACGCGCAGGACGCGGCCCCGGCCCGACCCGCGCCGGGCCTGCTCGGGGCGATCCAGGACGAGGAGGACCGGGAGCGCCTGTCCCGGCTGACGGCCGTGATGTCCCTGCTCGAGGGGCACGCGAACGTGGTGATGGACGGCGTCGACTCCTCCGTCGTGTCGTCCGTCAAGACCATCCGCCGTCGCTTCGACGAGCGCGGCGACCGCCGGTCGCCCCTGGACCGCATGCTCCGCCGCCTGCTGGGCATGGACGCCAAGATGGCCCAGTACCGCGACGGTCAGAGGTTCGTGGCCGCCGCCGTGGCCGAGCTCGGCATGGCCGGGTTCAACGTGGTCTGGGACGCCCCCGAGCTGCTGCCGAGCGAGGCCGAGCTCCACGCCCCCGAGACGTGGGTGGCGCGCATCCGTGCCCAGGCCTGAGGCGCGGGACCCGGGGCCGACGCCGGCGGGCGGGGCCGGCGGCCTGCCCGCGGTCGGCGCATGGCCGCCGCGCACCCGCTGGCCCGAGCCCCTGCACCGGGCCGTCGCGGCGGTGCGGGAGGCCCTCGCGGGCGACGGGTCCTGTCGCGCGGATGCCGGGCCGGGCCGGGCGGGGAATCGCCCCCGCGGGCTCGTCGCCCTCTCCGGCGGCGCCGACTCCCTCGCGCTCGCCGTGGCCTGCGCCGTCCTCGTGGGCACCCGGGACGGTGCGCGGCTCGGCCCGATCGGCGCGGCCGTGGTGGACCACGGGCTGCAGTCGGGCAGCGACGCGGTGGCGGCGGCCGCCGCCGACGTCGCCCGCATCCTCGGCCTGACCCCGGTCACCGTCACGCGGGTCGAGGTGGCCCGCACCGGCGACGGCCCGGAGGCCGACGCCCGGCGTGCCCGCCGGGTGGCCCTCGCCGCCGCCGCCCGAGACGCGGGGCAGGGCGCCGCCGCCCCGGGGGCGGGCGCCGCCGTCGTCCTCACCGCCCACACCGCCGACGACCAGGCCGAACAGGTCCTCCTCGGGCTCGCGCGCGGGTCCGGCACGCGGTCCCTCGCGGGGATCCCGGCGCGTGGGACGCTGCCGGGCGGGGCCGCCGTCGTCCGACCCCTGCTGGGCCTGGCCCGCGCGGACACCGAGGCGATCTGCCGCTGGGCCGGGCTGACCTGGTTCGAGGACCCGCACAACCGCGATCCCGCGCTGCTGCGCTCGCGGGTCCGCACCCGCGTGCTGCCCGCGCTCGAGGACCCCGACGCCGGCCTCGGCCCCGGCGTGCGGGTCGGGCTGGTGCGCACCGCGGCCATCGCGGCCGAGGACGCCGCGGCCCTCGACGCATGGGCCGGCGACGAGGTCACCCGGCTGCGCGTCGACCCGCCCGCCGGGGACCCGCGCGTCGTCTCCCTGGACCTGGACGCCCTGGCCGCGCTGCCCGCCGCCGTGCGCCACCGCGTGATCGCGCGCGCCGCCCGCGCCGCGGGAGGGCAGGCCCCGCCCCGCGAACGGATCCTCGCGGTGGACGCCCTCGTGACGGGCGCCCGCGCGGGGGGCACGTCGGCCGGTCCGGTGGAGCTGCCCGGCGGGGTGGCCGTGCATCGGGCGTGTGCCAGACTGGACCTCATCCCCTGCCTGCCCGGTCCCTGACTGCGGCCCGGCCCGGCATTCCCGCACGAGCACTCACCAGGAGCGGCGCATGGACGCACAGGATGTCCAGAACGACCTCAGCCACGTCCTCATGTCCCGCGAGGACGTGCAGGACACGATCACGGACCTGGCCCGCCAGATCGACCGCGACTACGCGGACAAGGACCTGCTCATCGTCGCCGTGCTCAAGGGCGCGGTGATGGTGGTCGCCGACCTCACCCGCGCCCTGCACTCCCACGTGGAGCTGGACTTCATGGCGGTCTCCTCCTACGGCTCCGGCACCAAGTCCTCCGGCGTGGTGCGCATCCTCAAGGACCTCGACGCGGACCTCACGGGCCGGCACGTCCTGATCGTCGAGGACATCATCGACTCCGGCCTGACCCTGTCCTGGCTCAAGGCCAACCTGGAGTCCCGCGGCCCGGCCTCGGTCGAGATCTGCACCCTGCTGCGCAAGCCGGAGGCCATGAAGGTGGACATCGACGTGAAGTACGTCGGGCGGGACATCCCCAACGAGTTCGTGGTGGGCTACGGCCTGGACTACGCGGAGAAGTACCGCAACCTGGACTTCGTGGGCACCCTCGCCCCGCACGTGTACAGCTGACCGGGGGCCCGGCCCGGCGTGGCCGCCGCAGCAGCGACCTGTCACGTGAGCGGTCGCTCTGAGGTGCCATTCACGCCCCATTCCGACTCCTTGCGTGACAGGTCGCCGGCGTCCCCGAGGTGACGGCGCACCTCCACGAACACGCGCGTGAATCCGCGGCGAGCGTCGGAGGAGGACACGGTGATGTTCCGGTAGCCCCGTCGCTCGAAGGCCGCGTTGCGCTGCACGTCGCGATCGATCTGGCGATCCGCACCGTGGTGGCCGCCGTCGTAGTGCAGGGCCACTCTCGCCTGCCGATAGCCCAGGTCCGCCGTCGCGGGGTGGTGCAGGGAGAACTCCGGGTCCCAGACCTCGAGCTGCAGTGCGGGCTCGGGGAGCCCGGCGGCCCTCAGCGCGAGCCGGAGCCGCGTCTCCTTCGGCGAGTGCGCCCCCACCCGGACCAGTGTGGCGGCGGTGCGGAGCCGTCGTCGTCGGTTGTGCGCGGACGGGCTCGCTTCGGCCGCCTGGGCCAGGGCCGCCCGGGTCCGCTCGGCGGCGTCCGGGCCGCCGGACAGCTGCGCCCGGCGGACGAGATGGTCGCCGAGGATGACGAGCTCGTCGTCGTCGAGCAGGGCCGAGAGGTCGACCCAGAGACGGGGCGGGGCGGTGACGTACCAGGCCAGGCCGCCGATCCGCACGCCCTCCACGTCCGCGGGCGGGAGTGCCGTCCGGTGGGAGGTGACGCCGGGGAGGGCGAGGCGGCCACGGTCCCGCGGGCGGCTCACGTGGACGCCGTCCTCCGCGTCCAGTCGCTCCGGCAGCCAGATCTCCCGGGCGCGGGCTGCGGTCTGGTGCGACACCACCGTGGTGGCGCGGTGCCGGGCGAGCCGCAGCAGCAGCTCGCGTTGGGCGGCCGAGAGCGGGGTGCTCCACCGGTAGGGGGAGGAGCCGGCCACGGGGCGTTCGACGGCGGCCGGGGTGGCCTCACGCCGGCGGTAGAGGCCCCGGGCGAGGCGTTCGACGTCGGAGCGACGCAGCCGGTTGCGGTCGATGCCGGCGGCCCTCGCCTGCGCGGCGGTGAAGGGGCCGTGAAGCAAGGCCGCGGGAAGCGGGGCGGGGTGACGCATGGTGCCAGCCTGGCGCGGTGGGGCGGGCGGCGTCCTGAGCCGCCGCCGGCCTGGGGAGGAATGCGGGTGCACGGGGGTCTGTGCAGGAGGGGACACAGGGGCGCGACCGCAGCGCCGGCGACCTGTCACGCGAGCGGTCGCTCCGAGGCGCCATCCACGCGCCATTCCGACCTCTCGCATTCCCGGTGGGCGTCAAGACGGCGCTGGCCGACGTCGCCGCCGGCCGACCGCCCGCGCCCTGTCCACCTGACGCGAACAGTCAGCGGACACCCGGGCCGGGCCGGTACCGTGGGGGCTTGACCCGGGCGCGACGTCGGCCCTGCGCCGGCCCCGGCCGCACGGCGGCCGCCCCGGGCAGCCCGGCCCCCGCGGCAGACCAGGAGACACTCGGACCGTGAAGAAGCTGTTCAACAAGCCCTACGTCTGGATCCTGCTGGGCCTGCTGGTCCTCGCCGTCGCGATCCCGCTGACCACGTCACAGAGCGGCCGCACCGTGGTGGACACCAACGTGGGCATGGCCCTGCTGAAGGACGACAAGGCCGCGCAGGCCCGCGTGGTGGACGGGGACCAGCGCGTGGACCTCACCCTGCGTGAGCCCTACAAGCAGGACGACCGGGACCTCGGCAAGGAGGTCTACTTCTACTTCGCCAGCGCGCGCGCCACGGACGTGGTCACCGCGGTGGACGACTCGGCCCTGGACGGCTACACGGACGAGCCGGTGCGGAGCAACTGGTTCCTCTCGCTACTCGGCTTCATGGTCCCGTTCCTGCTCATCGCACTGCTGTTCTGGTTCCTGATGTCCCGCATGCAGGGCGGCGGCGGCAAGGTCATGCAGTTCGGCAAGTCCCGCGCCAAGCTGATCAACAAGGACAACCCGGACGTGCTGTTCAAGGACGTCGCGGGCGCGGACGAGGCCGTGGAGGAGCTCCAGGAGATCAAGGAGTTCCTCACCGTGCCGGACCGCTTCCGCGCGGTGGGCGCCAAGATCCCCAAGGGCGTGCTGCTCTACGGCCCGCCCGGCACGGGCAAGACCCTCCTGGCCAAGGCCGTGGCCGGTGAGGCCGGCGTGCCGTTCTACTCGATCTCCGGCTCGGACTTCGTGGAGATGTTCGTGGGTGTCGGCGCCTCGCGCGTGCGCGACCTCTTCGAGCAGGCCAAGTCCAACGCCCCCGCCATCATCTTCGTGGACGAGATCGACGCCGTCGGCCGGCACCGCGGCGCAGGCATCGGCGGCGGCAACGACGAGCGCGAGCAGACCCTGAACCAGATGCTCGTGGAGATGGACGGCTTCGACGCCTCCACGAACGTCATCATGATCGCCGCGACCAACCGCCCGGACGTCCTGGACCCGGCGCTGCTGCGCCCGGGCCGCTTCGACCGCCAGATCCCCGTGGACGCCCCGGACCTCGAGGGCCGCGCCAGGATCCTCGAGGTGCACGCGCAGGGCAAGCCGATCGCCCTGGACGTGGACCTGCGCGCCCTGGCCAAGCGCACCCCCGGCTACACGGGCGCGGACCTGGCCAACGTGATCAACGAGGCCGCGCTGCTCACGGCGCGCTCGAACAACAACGTGATCGACAACCACGCCCTGGACGAGGCCGTGGACCGCGTGATGGCCGGCCCGCAGAAGCGCACCCGCCTGATGAACGAGCACGAGCGCAAGGTCACCGCCTACCACGAGGGCGGCCACGCGCTCGTCGCGGCCGGGCTGCGCAACTCCGCCCCGGTCACCAAGATCACGATCCTGCCCCGCGGCCGCGCCCTGGGCTACACGATGGTGGTCCCGGAGGACGACAAGTACTCCGTCACCCGCAACGAGCTCCTGGACCAGCTCGCGTACGCGATGGGCGGGCGCGTGGCGGAGGAGATCGTGTTCAAGGACCCGTCCACGGGCGCCGCGAACGACATCCAGAAGGCCACGGACACGGCCCGCAAGATGGTCACCGAGTACGGCATGTCCGCCAAGGTGGGCGCCGTCAAGCTCGGCGGCGGCAGCTCCGAGCCCTTCGTGGGCGGTGCCCCCGGCGGCTCCTCCCGCGAGTACTCCGAGGAGCTCGCGTACCTGGTGGACGCCGAGGTCCGCACCCTGCTGGACCAGGCCCACGCCGAGGCCCACTGGGTGCTCACGGAGAACCGGGACGTCCTGGACCGGCTGGCCTACGAGCTGCTGGAGAAGGAGACGCTGACCCAGGAGGCCATCGCCGCCATCTTCGCGGACGTCCGCAAGCGGCCCGAGCGCGGCGTGTGGCTGGCCTCGGACGACCGGCTCCCGCAGGACATCCCGCCGGTCCTCTCCCCCTCCGAGCGCCGCTCGCGCCACGACGGCGGGGATCAGACCCCCGTCGGCGTCGAGGGCACCACGGTGCCGGTGCGTCCGGAGGGTGCGCCGCCGTCGTCGCTGGGCGGGGACGCGGCCGGCCCCGGCCTGCCGCCGCACGGCGGTCCGAGCAACACGCCGGGCCCCGGCGAGGGACCGACCTTTTGACCGCGCAGGAGACCCGCATGACAGCCCACACCCCCGACGACGCCGTCCCCGGCACGTTCGACCCGGACTCCACCGCGGTGGACCGGCCGCGCATCGAGGCGGCGGTGCGGGAGATCCTGCTGGCGATCGGTGAGGACCCGGACCGCGAGGGCCTGGCGGACACCCCGGCGCGGGTGGCCAAGGCCTACGCGGAGTTCTTCGCGGGCCTGCACCAGAGCCCGGACCAGGTGCTCGGCACCACGTTCGACATCGCGCACGAGGAGCTCGTGCTGGTGAAGGACATCCCGTTCTACTCGACCTGCGAGCACCACCTGGTGCCGTTCCACGGCACCGCGCACATCGGCTACATCCCCTCCGCCGAGGGCCGCGTGACGGGGCTGTCCAAGCTGGCCCGCCTCGTGGAGCTGTACGCGCGGCGTCCGCAGGTGCAGGAGCGGCTGACCACGCAGGTGGTGGAGGCGCTCATGGAGCACCTGGCCCCGCGCGGGGCGATCGTGGTGGTGGAGGCCGAGCACATGTGCATGTCCATGCGCGGCGTGCGCAAGCCGGGCGCGAAGACCGTCACCTCGGCGGTGCGCGGCCAGCTGCGGGATCCGTCCACGCGCTCGGAGGCGATGAGCCTCATCATGCACGGCTGAGGACCACCGACGGCGGAGGAGGACACGTGGACGAGAGCATCGACGCGGCGGCGCGGGAGGCGAACCGCGCCCTGCTGGGGCGGCTGCTCGCGGATCGGACCCTGGTCATGGGCATCCTCAATGTCACCCCTGACTCGTTCTCGGACGGCGGGGAGCACGCCACCGTCCGCGCGGCCGTCGAGCACGCCCGGCGCATGGTCGCGGACGGCGCGGACATCGTGGACGTGGGCGGGGAGTCCACCCGCCCCGGGGCCCACGCCGTGCCGCCGGCCGAGGAGCAGGAGCGCATCCTCCCTGTGATCGAGGCGCTGCTGGCCGAGGACGTCGTCGTCTCCGTGGACACGCGCCACACCGCCACCGCCCGGGCTGCCCTGGCGCTGGGGCCGGTGATCGTCAACGACGTCTCCGGCCTCGCCCACGAGCCGGATATGCCGGCGCTGATCGCCACGTCGGGCGCGCCGTACATCCTCATGCACAACCGCGGGAACCCGCAGACCATGGACGGGCTGGCCGTCTACGAGGACACCGTCCCGGACGTCGTGTGCGAGCTGCGGGACGTGGCCGGCCGCTTCCTCGCCGCGGGCGTCGAGCCCGCGCAGCTGATCGTCGACCCGGGCCTGGGCTTCGCGAAGGCCGGCGAGCAGAACTGGGAGCTGCTGCGCGGCCTCGAGTGGCTCCGCGCCATGGGCCACCCGGTGCTCGTCGCCGCCTCGCGCAAGCGGTTCCTGGGCACGCTGCTGGCGGACGACGACGGCACCCCGGCCCCGCCCGCCGCGCGCGACGCCGCCACCGCGGCCATCTCCGCCCTCGCCGCCGCCCAGGGCGCGTGGGGCGTGCGCGTGCACGACGTGCGCGCCAGCGCCGACGCCGTCCGCGCCGCCGCGGCCTGGGTCGGGGCGCATGCCCCGGGTGAGCCCGTCTCCGAGGACGTGCTGCCGTGAGCGCCCGGGACCGCATCCGCCTGGCCGGGCTGTCCGCCGTCGGGCACCACGGGGTCTTCGACCACGAGCGCCGGGACGGGCAGCCGTTCGTCACGGACGTCGTCCTCCACCTCGACGCCGGCCCCGCCGCGGCCGGCGACGACCTCGCGCGCACCGCCAACTACGCCGAGGTCGCGGACACGGTGGTCCGCCTGGTCACCGGGGAGCCGGTGGACCTGATCGAGACCCTCGCCGACCGGATCGCCCGCGCCGTCCTCGCCGAGCAGCCCGTGGTGGCCGCCGTCGAGGTCACCGTGCACAAGCCGCAGGCGCCCATCCCGCACGACTTCGCGGACGCCGCCGTCACCGTGCACCGCACCCGGGAGGACCTCGCGTGAGCACCGTCGACTGGTCGCACCCGGCCGAGGGCCCCGCGCCCGTCCCCGAGCTGGGCGCCCGCCCGGACGCGCCCGTCGCGGCCGTGCTGGCCCTCGGCGCCAACCTGCGCGAGCCGGCGCAGACGCTCGACGCCGCCGTCGCCGCCCTGTCCGCGCTGCCGCACATCACGGACGTCCGGGCCTCGCCCCGGGCCGTCACCACACCCGTGGGCGGGCCGCCGGGCCAGCCCGACTACCTCAACCAGGTGGTCACGCTGCGCACGGACCTCGCGCCGTGGGAGCTGCTCGCGGTGGCGCACCGGCTCGAGCAGGACCACCATCGGCGGCGTGAGGTCCGCTGGGGCGCGCGCACCCTGGACGTGGACGTGATCGCCTACGGAGACGTGCGCAGCGACCACCCGGACCTCACCCTGCCGCACCCCCGCGCGGCCGAGCGGGCCTTCGTGCTGCTGCCGTGGCTGTGGCTCGACGCGGACGCCACGCTCGCCGGCACGCCTGTCGCCGACCTCGCCGCCGTCGCCGCGGACGCCCCCGGGGTGCGCCGTCAGGAGCCCGAGCGGCACCGGCTGCTGGCCGGCTCCGACGACGTCGTCCCGCTCCGTCCGGCACGCCCGGACGCCCTCGGGAGGGAGGCCACGTGATCGCGCTGCGCTCCGGGTGGACCCTGCTCGTGGTGCTGGTGGCCGCCGTGCTCGGCTGGCTGGCCGGGCTCGCCGCGCCGTCCCTGGGCTGGCCGGCGCCCGTGGTGGGCCGCAGCGGCCTGATCACCGTGGCCGCGGTCTCCGTGCTGTGCCTCGCGCTGGGCTGGCGGGTGCGCCGCGACCGGGAGAAGCCCGCCGCCGCGCGGATGGACCCGCTCGCCGCGGCCCGCACCCTCGTGCTCGGCCAGGCCTCCGGCTTCGCGGGAGCGGCCCTCGGCGGCTGGCACGCCGGGGTGGCGGTGCAGGTGCTGCTGCGGGCCGGCGTGGAGGCACCGACCGTGCGGGAGGCCGCCCTGCAGGCCGTCGGCGGTCTCGTCCTGCTGGTGGTGGGGCTGATCGTCGAACGGTGGTGCCGGATCCCGCCTGAGGAGGATGCGCCCGAGGGCGGTCGTGGGCAGGATGGGTCCCCGGGCCGACCGGCCCGTCCCGAGACCGAAGGAGGGTATGCCCGTGCCCGGCATTGACCTGAGCGGCGTGGCCTTCACCCCGGCCTCGCCCCGGCTGGCGACGGTGAAGCTCATCGCCACGACCATCGGCCACCTGATCTGGCTCGCCGCGTTCTCCGTGCCGCTGATCCTCAAGCTCACCGGCCCGTGGGCGGGGATGGCCGCGTGGGTCGCGTGGGGGCTGCCGGCCGTCGTCGTCGTGTCCTGGATCGTGGACCTGATCCTGATCCCGCGGCGCGTGCGCGCGATGGGCTGGGCCGAGCGCGAGGACGACGTCCTGTGGCGCGAGGGCATCCTGTTCCGCAGCGTGCATGCGGTGCCGTACGGCCGCCTGCAGTACGTGGACGTGTCGGACGGTCCGCTGCTGCGCCGGGTCGGGCTGCAGACCCTCACCCTGAAGACCGCCGCCGCGGGCGGGGACGTCACCCTGGAGGGCGTGCCCCGCGAGAGGGCCGAGGAGCTGCGCGAAGTCCTCATGGCGCGCGGCCAGGCGCGGCTGGCGGGCCTGTGAGCGCGGCCGCCCCGCCCCCCGCCGACGACGCCGGCTGGGTCCGCGTCCACCCCGCCTCGCCCTGGGTGCGGGGCTGGACCTTCCTGCTGCTGATCCTGTTCTTCGCGGGCCGCAACGCGGTGGAGGACTTCGCGGCGGGCCGGCTCAGCGGGGAGGACGCCCCGGGCGGCGGCGACGGCAGCCTGCTCGTGGCCGGCGGCATCCTGCTGGGGGTCACCCTGCTGATCAGCCTCGTGTTCTTCTTCTCCTGGTGGTTCACCCGGTTCCGCTGCGGGGAGGACCGGATCGAGCTGCGCCAGGGCTGGCTCTTCCGCAGTCGCCGGCAGATGCGCTACGACCGCATCCAAGCGGTGGACCTGCAGCACCCGCTCGTGGCCCGGCTGCTCGGGCTGGCCACGGTGAAGGTCGAGGCGGCCGACGGCGGCGAGTCCGCGCTCGAGCTGTCCTTCCTGCGCCGCGCCGAGGCCGAAGCGGTGCGCCGGGAGATCCTGGACCGCGCGTCGGGGGTGCTCGGGGGAGCCGGGGCGGACGCGTCCGCCCCGGAGCGGGCGGCCGAGCCCGGCCTCCCCGACGCCGACGCCGCGGACGCGGACGCCGGCGAACTCATGCTGCAGGTGCCCGCGGGGCGGCTCCTCGGCTCCGTCCTGCTCTCGGGAGGCGTGCTGGGGGTGCTGGCCGGGTCCCTGATCTGGCTGGGCGGCCTCGCCCTCGTGGTCGCGCTGCTGCCCGAGGCGGTGCTGGACGAGGGGGAGACCCTGACCGGGATCGGCGCGGCCGCGTCCCTGCCCGCCCTGTTCTCCGTGGCCGGCGTCGCGTGGTCCCGGCTGAACGCCGGCTGGGGTTTCCAGGTGCGCCGCTCCACCGACGGGCTGCGACTGCGGCACGGGCTCACCGAGACCACCCACCAGACCGTCCCGCCGGGGCGGGTGCAGGGGGTGACCGTCTCCCAGCCCCTGTTCTGGCGGCCCTTCGGCTGGTATCGGGTGAACGTGGCGGTGGCCGGCTACGGGCAGGAGTCCGACGGCGCCCGGGACGTCGCGCTGCCCGTCGGCCCGTGGGAGGACGTGCTCCGCGTCCTCACGGTCGTGGCCCCGGACCCGGGCCTGGACGGTGATCCGCGCGCCGCGCAGGGGCTGACCCCCGCCGGGCTCATGCACCTCGGCGTGCACGGCACCGGCACGGAGGGGGGCTTCCAGCACGTGCCGCGGCGCGGCAGGTGGTGGTTCAACTGGTTCGCCTGGCGGCGGACCGGCTTCACGACGACGCGGTCCCTGCTGGTGGTGCGCAGCGGCTGGTTGAACCGCCGGCTGCAGACCCTCCAGCACGAGCGCGTGCAGGCGGCCGAGCTGGCGCAGGGCCCGGTGCAGCGACGCCTGGGTCTGGCCACGGTGCGCGTGTGGGTCGCGGGGGCGAACGCCGTGGTCCGCGACCTCGACGAGGACGTGGCCGTGGACCTGTACGCCCGGGAGGCCCGGCACGCGGCCGTCTCGCGTCGCCTCACCGACCGCGACCAGTGGATGCGCCCCGAGGAGCTGGCCCGCTTCGAGCAGCGCACGCGCGAGGTCGCGGCCACCGAGGTGGGCCGCCGCGAACTGGCCCGGGCCGGCGTCGTCGGCGGCGCCGTCGTCGGGGAGGAGAGCGGGGCAGACGTCCCCGCCGTGCGCAGCGAGGAGGAGCGATGACCGGCGGACTCGACCTGAGCCTGGACCCGCACGACCCGGCGCAGCGGCCCGGGCGGCTGGGCGTCGGTGTGGTGAGCGCGGGTCGTGTGGGGGCCGTGCTGGGCTCGGCGCTGCGGGCTGCGGGCCACACGATCACGGGTGTGCACGCCGTCTCGGAGGCATCGCGGGACCGCGCGGAGATGCTCCTGCCGGGCGTGCCCGTCCTGGAGATCCCCGAGATCCTGCGCCGCTCCGAGATGGTCGTCTTCGCCGTCCCGGACGACGCGCTGGGCGAGCTCGTGGCGGGTCTGGCCGCCGCGGGCCATGTGCAGACCGGCCACCTGCTCGTGCACACCTCGGGCCGCTACGGGGTGGGGGTGATGGAGCCGGTGCGGGCGCACGGGGCGATCCCCCTGGCGATCCATCCGGCCATGACGTTCACGGGGCTCAGCCTCGACGTCGCCCGGCTGCAGGACTGCGTGTTCGGCGTGACCGCGGACCCCGTGGTGCTGCCCGTGGCCCAGGCGCTCGTGGTGGAGATGGGCGGCGAGCCCGTGGTCGTGAAGGAGGCCGACCGTGCGGCGTACCACCTGGCGCTGTCCCACGGGTCGAACCACCTGGTGACGCTGACGGCGCAGGCCCGTCAGATCCTGGAGACGATCGGGGTGGCCGACCCGGAGCGGGTGCTGCGCTCACTCATGACCGCCGCGCTGGAGAACGCGCTCACGGACGGCGACGGCGCCCTCACCGGGCCCGTGGCCCGCGGTGACGTCGACACGCTGCGGACCCACCGTGAGACCCTCGGCGAGCTTGAGGCCGGGGGACTGCCGGCGGACGTGCGGGCCGTGTGGGAGACCCTCGCCCGCGCGACGACCGACCGCGCCGAGACCCGCGGCACCCTGCGCGCGGACACGGCGGCGCGGCTGCGCGAGGTCCTCGACGGCTCCGACGACCCCCACGACGACTGACCGACCCCCGCCGCCCCCGCTTTCGTTCGGGAAACGGCGGGTCCCAGGCCGCTTTCGTTCGGGAAACGGCGGGTCTCAGGCCGTTTTCGTTCGAGAAACGGCCGCTTCCGGCGGCGTTCGCGTGGCGGGGACGGGACCCCGGGACTGCGCCCCGGCCGTCAGAGGCGCCCGTCGCGGATCGCGGCGACGACGCCGTCTGCCGCGTCCTCGATCTGCCGGTACATCTCCTCGAACTGCGGCCGCGGATACCCGTACGGATCGGGGACCTCGCGCACCCCGGCGCGGTCCGCATCCGACGCGAACTCGCCCATCAGGTGGATCCGGTCCCGCTGCTCGTCCGTGGTCGCGAGGCGCCGCGCGTCGGCGAGGTTGGCCTCGTCCATCACCAGGATCAGGTCGGCCTCGTCCACGAGGTCGGCGGACAGCTGCACCCCCACCGTCGCAAACTCGTACCCCAGTTCCCCGCCGACCTCGCGGGTGAGGTGATGCGGCCGGGCGCCCACGTGCTCGTCGGACGTGCCGGCGGAGGTGACCTCGACGTCGTCGAGACCGGCCTCCGCGAGCTTGCGGTTCAGCACGGCCTCGGCGGCGGGCGAGCGGCAGATGTTCCCCAGGCAGACGGTCATGATGCGCATGGGGCCAGTGTCTCAAGTCCGGTCGGGGGCGGCGGACGACGACGGCCCGCACGCTCGCCTCGTCGCTGGCGGCACGACATCGGGCGCGTCCACGAGTGCTCCCGCTGGGGGATCGCAGGCCTCCGGCGGTGTGTCCCCCCGGTTCCTCGCCGTTTCTCGAACGAAAGCGCTGCGACACGCCGCCGTTTCTCGAACGAAAGCGCGGCCGGCGCCGCCCGTTCCGGCGACGACGGCGCCCGACGCGCCTGGCAGGATGGAGGCCATGACCGACCAGCCCGAGATGAGCCCCCTGACCGAGCCCGAGCGGGAGTGGGTGCGCGTCCGTCGCGACTTCGCCGCGCAGGAGGGCGTGGACCACCTGGACCTGGACGCGGTCGCCGCGTACTACGACGCCGTGCTGGCCCGTTCGCAGGCCGAGGCCGAGGAGCTGGACCCCGAGGAGCTGGCGGTGCTGCTGGACGTCGTCGCGGTGCTGCTCGGCGAGCACCTGGGCGCGCGCCACGGGATGCAGTGGGTGACGGTCGCGGATGAGGAGGGGCCCGCCCTCGCGCTGCGGGACACCCTCTCGGACGCCGTCGTCTTCCCGCAGCCGGTGGTCGGCCAGAGCTGGAACCATCAGGCCACGGGGGAGTGGATGGGCGAGTACGTCGACTGGCTCGGCGAGCAGCTCCAGCAGATCCGGGCCGACGCCGGCACCCTGCCCGGCGCCTGAGGCGCGGCGGGCACCGGGGCGGCCCGCCCTCGAGGCCACCACCCCGCCGCCCTTCGTGTTGCCCGGATCACGTGCGGGCCGATAGAAACGAACGCATGACCTCCACCCCGGACAGCCCGGACAACACCCCCGCCACCCCCTTCCACGACCTCGACGCCTTCACCGCCCTGCCGCGCGTCGCCGGTCTCACCCTCAGCCCGGACGGCGCCCGCCTGGTGACCACCGTCGCCACCCGGGACGCGAAGGGCACCGGCTACGCCACCGCCCTCTGGGAGGTCGACCCCGCGGGCGAGCGCCCCGCCCACCGCCTGACCCGCTCCCGCGAGGGCGAGGCCGGCGCGCAGTTCGCCGCGGACGGCACCCTCTTCTTCACCTCCGCCCGTCCCGACCCCGCCGACGCCGAGGCCGAGAAGCGCAGCGCCCTGTGGGCCCTGCCGGCCCGGGGCGGCGAGGCGCGCGTGGTGCTCTCCCGCCCGGGCGGCGTCGCCGCGGTCACGTGCGCCTCCGCGGCGGACCGCGTGGTCGTCACGGCGGACCGGCTGCTCGGTGCGACCACCGAGGCCGAGCACGCGGCCCTCGCGCAGACCCGCAAGGACGCCGGCGTGGACGCCATCCTGCACACCGGCTACCCCATCCGCTTCTGGGACCACGACCTCGGCCCCGCCCGCCCCGAGCTCTTCGTCCTCGAGGCCGGCCCGGACCCACAGGGCGAGCCCGCCACGGACGCCGACGCCGCCGAGCCCGGCCCCGCCGCCTCCGGCCTGGCTCCCGAGGCCGACGACGTGGCGCACCACCTGCGCCACGTCTCCGGCTTCCCTCGCTCCCACGCGTTCGGGATCGGCGCGCAGGTGGCCCCGGACGGCTCGTTCCTGATCACCACGGCCGCCACCGCCGAGGCCCGCGGCAACGTGCGCGAGGGCACGGTGGTGCGCGTGGACCTGGCCACGGGCGAGCACCGCGTCCTGCACGACGTCCCCGGCGAGGACGTGGCCGTCGGCCCCGTCAGCCACGACGGCACGCGCGCCGTCGTCGTCCGCACCCCCGACTCCACCCCGCACTCCGCCGTGCACCCGCGCCTGTTCGTGATGGACACGGCCACGGGCCAGACCACGCCCCTGGCCCACGGCTGGGACCGGTGGGCCGACGTCGTCGCGTGGCTGCCGGACGACTCCGCGGTGATCGCGCTCGCGGATTCGGAGGGCCGTCGCCCGGTGTTCCGCATCGAGGTGGCCACCGGCGCCGTCGCGCAGGTGACCCGGGAGGACGAGGCGTGGACCGACGTCGTGCTCTCCCCGGACGGGGCCACGGCCTACGGCGTCCGCTCCTCCTACCTGTTCCCGCCGGAGGTGGCGCGGATCGACCTGGCCACGGGCGAGGTCACTCGCCTGCCGAACCCCGTGGAGCGCCCCGCGATCCCGGGCACCCTCGAGGACGTGGAGACCGTCGCCGAGGACGGCACGCGCGTGCGCGGCTGGCTCGTGCTCCCCGAGGGGGAGGCGCCGGCCGGCGGCCACCCGCTCCTGCTGTGGATCCACGGCGGGCCGCTGGGGTCGTGGAACGCGTGGAGCTGGCGCTGGACCCCGTGGATCATGGCGGCGCGCGGCTACGCGGTGCTGCTGCCGGACCCGGCGCTGTCCACGGGCTACGGCCAGGACTTCATCGAACGCGGCTGGGGCCGCTGGGGCCAGGCGCCCTACACGGACCTGATGGCGCTCACGGACGCCGTCGTGGCGCGTGAGGACGTCGACGGCGACCGCACCGCCGCCATGGGCGGCTCGTTCGGCGGCTACATGGCGAACTGGGTGGCCGGGCACACCGATCGGTTCCGGTGCGTGGTCACGCACGCCTCGCTGTGGGCGCTGGACGGCTTCGGCCCGACGACGGACGCCGCGTTCTACTGGGCCCGCGAGATGGACGAGCAGATGCAGCAGGAGAACTCGCCGCACCGGTTCGTGGGCGAGATCGTCTCTCCGATGCTCGTCATCCACGGCGACAAGGACTACCGCGTGCCGATCGGCGAGGGACTGCGCCTGTGGTCGGACCTGCTGGCGAAGTCCGGGCGGCCGGCCGCCGCGGACGGCACCACCGACCACCGGTTCCTCTACTTCCCGCACGAGAACCACTGGATCCTCGCCCCGCAGCACGCGAAGGTCTGGTACGAGGTCGTCCTCGGCTTCCTGGGCGAGCACGTCCTCGACGACGGCGCCCCGTCGGCCCCGGAGACGCTGGGACTGACGCGGCCGTCGTCGACGGCGGGCTGAGCCGCTGCGCCCGGTGCCGCGCATCGTGACGGGCGGCTGAACCTCTCCGATCAGCCGCCCGTCACCGGCTGTTCACCGGACGGGCCGGCTGTGGCCGGAGGGGGGCCACCCGGCCGACACGCGGATCTGGCCCACTGGAGCGGTCATCCCCCTCCCGGAAAGGACCGTTCCATGACCTCCGTCCGTCGTCACGCCGCCCGCGGTCTCGTGGCCCTCGCCGCCGCCGTCGCCGTCAGCGCCCCGCTGGCCGCCCCGGCCGCCGCCGCCCCCGCCGCACCGACGACCCCGGCCGCCGCGCAGTCCGTCACGGGCAAGCCCGTGGTGCGCCCCGACGTCGTGGGTCACCGTGGCGCCTCCGGCTACCGCCCCGAGCACACCCTGGCCGCCTACGAGCTGGCCGCCGCCCAGGGCGCGGACGTGATCGAGCCGGACCTGGTCTCCACCAAGGACGGCGTGCTCGTGGTCCGCCACGAGAACCTGATCGACGGCACCACGGACGTCGCCCAGCGACCCGAGTTCGCCGACCGCAAGACCACCAAGGTCGTCGACGGCGTGGCCCTCACCGGCTGGTTCACCGAGGACTTCACCCTCGCCGAGCTCAAGACCCTGCGCGCCAAGGAGCGCCTGCCGCAGGTCCGCCCGGAGTCCGCGTCCTACGACGGCCGGTACCAGGTGCCCACCTTCGAGGAGGTGCTCGAGCTGCGCGAACGCCTCTCGGCCCGGTACGGCCGGCAGATCGGCGTCATCCCCGAGATCAAGCACCCCACCTACTTCGACTCCATCGGCTTGTCCATGGAGGAGCGCGTCGTCGAGCTGCTCGACGAGCACGGCCTGAACAAGCGCAACGCCCCCGCCACCGTGCAGTCCTTCGAGCTCGCCAACCTGCGCGATCTCAACGAGAACCTCGGCCTCAAGGCCGAGACGGTCTTCCTGTCCAGCGCCAACGGCGCGCCCTACGACTCCGTGGCCGCCGGCGACACCGTCCGCGACTACGACTTCTACGAGACCGCCGCGGGCATGCGCGAGGTCCGCGCGGCCGGCGTCGACACGCTCGGCCCGGCCTTCGCGCAGATCATCACCAAGGAGAAGGACGGCTCGATGGGTGAGGAGACCGCGTTCGTCTCCCTCGCCCACCGCGCGGGCCTCGAGGTGGTGCCGTACACCTTCCGCGCCGAGAACCAGTTCCTCTACACGGAGTTCCGCTCCTCCGCGGACCCGAACGCCCAGGGCGACATGGTCGGCATGATCCAGCCGTTCCTCGACGCCGGGATCGACGGCTTCTTCACCGACCACCCCGACCTCGGCGTGCAGGCCGTGGACACCTGGATGCAGGGCAAGAAGGAGCACCCGGGCCGGGGCGTCGGCAAGACCGCCCAGCGGGGCCTGAAGGTGCGCTGACCCCGTCCCGACCGGAGACGATCCCGGCGGACCCGAGGTCTTCCGGCACGTCCGTCGCGGTGCTTACCTTGGCCCTCAGGACCGGTGGACCCGGTGACGTGGACGGCCAGAAGGGCTGGCCATGAGGGGCCGCCGACCCGGACGAAGGAAGGCACAGCATGACGACGAACACGCCGAAGAACGCCCACGGCTCCTCAGCCGAGGGCCGTGACGCCAAGGACCAGGCGAAGGACAAGGCCCAGCAGGCCGCGGGCGAGGCCCAGGGCCAGGCGAAGGCCGTGGCCCAGGACGCCAAGGACAAGGCCCAGGACCTCGCGGCCACCGCCAAGCACGAGGCCGGCCAGGTGAAGGACGAGGCCGCTGACCAGGTGCAGTCGCTGGTCGGCTCCGCCCAGGAGCAGGTCGGCGCGCAGGTGCAGACCCAGCAGGAGCGGTTCGCGGGCCAGGTGCGCAGCTACACCGACGACCTGCACCGCGTGGTCTCCGGTGAGCAGCCGCAGACCGACCTGGTGCGCCAGGGCGTCGCCTCGGTGGCGGACCGTGCCGAGGCCCTGACGCAGCGCCTGGAGACCGCTTCCCCGCAGGACCTGCTGCAGGACGTGCGCGGCTTCGCCGCTCGCCGTCCGGGCACGTTCCTGGCCCTCGCCCTGGGCGCCGGGCTGGTGGCCGGTCGACTGACGCGCGGCATCCGCGACGCCGCCCAGCCCGACTCCGCCGCCTCCACCTCGCCGCGCCGTCACACGACCCGTCCGGACGCGGTGCACGCGGACGTGACCCCGCACCACCTGGACTCGCAGGCCCCGGCCTACTCGAGCGATTCGCTCTCCCAGGCCGACGGCCGCGTCGCGGACGGCGCCGGGCCCCGCCGCGCGGCCGGCGTCGGGGACACCCCGTATGGCACGCAGGCGCCGGTCCAGCAGGGCCTGACCGCCGAGCGGCCGTTCGACCAGACCCGGCCCGGGGGTGACGCATGAGCACCGCCCACGAACCGTTCCGCGACGCGACGCCGCACTCCGGCGCGCACACCCCGCCGCCCACGCAGGCGGAGTTCCGTGCCGAGCACGAGAGCCTCGGCGAGATGTTCCAGAGCCTGTCGGCCAAGCTGTCGACGCTGGTCAGCCAGGAGATCGCCCTGGCCAAGGCCGAGGCCACCGAGTCCGCGAAGAAGGCCGGCAAGGGGGCAGGCCTGCTGGCCGGCGCCGCCGTCGGCGGCTTCTTCCTGCTGATGTTCCTGTCCCTGGCCCTGATGCACCTGCTCGACGTGTTCCTGCCGATCGGCTGGGCCGCGTTGATCGTGGCCGTGCTGTGGGGCGTCGTCGCGGCCGTGCTGGCCCTGCAGGGCAAGAAGGACATCGAGAAGATCAAGGGTCTGCCGCAGACCCAGGAGACGCTTCAGGAGATCCCCGAGACCCTGAACCCCGCGAAGGAGACGCGATGACCACGAGCAACAACCCCGACGAGATCCGCGCCGACATCGAGCGCACGCGCCGCGAGCTCGGCCAGGACGTGGACGCCCTCGCCGAGAAGGTGAGCCCCACGAAGGCCGTGTCCCGGCAGACCAACCGCATCAAGGACGGCTTCATCCACGCGAAGGAGAACATCATGGGCTCCCCGGAGCAGCACCGCCACGAGCCCTCGCTGGGCGATCGCGCCCACGCGGTGGTCGACGACGCCCGGGCCTCCGCGTATGACGCGGCCGGCCAGGCCCAGGACCGCCTGGGCGACGCCGGCGACCGGGTGTCCGAGTGGGCCGACGACGCCCAGCACGCCCTGCACCAGGCCCCGGCTCAGCTGCGCGGCCGCACCGCGGGCAACCCGTTGGCCGCCGGGCTGATCGCCTTCGGTGCCGGCCTGCTGCTCAGCTCGCTGATCCCCGCCTCACGCGCGGAGCAGCGCGCCGCGGAGGGCCTCAAGGACCAGGCCGCCCCGCTGGTGGACGAGGCCAAGCAGGCCGCCCAGCAGCTGCGCGAGGACCTCGAGCCCGCCGCCCGCGAGGCCGCCGGGAGCGTGAAGGAGTCGGCCGCCGAGGCCGCTTCCCACCTCAAGGAGCAGGGCACGGACACGGCGCAGGGCCTCAAGGCGGAGTCCCAGGACGCCGCCCGCCAGGTGAAGGACACCGCGAAGGACGCCTGAGCCCGACTCGAGCACGACGCCGGCCGGTCCCGTTGACGGGACCGGCCGGCGTCGCGCGTGGCGGGGCCGAATCCGGCCCGCGGCTCAGGCCTTGGACCAGATGCGCGTGGTGAGGCGGAAGTCCTCCCCGAGGCCCCGTGCCTAGACTCGGAGGGTGACCCCTCTCGACCGCGTCCCCGACCAGCGCCCCGTCCCCGCCGGCACCGGCCTGACCCTCGAGGACGCCCTCCCCGCTCCCGTGACGGCCGAGGCCGACGGCGTCTCCGCGCGCCCGCGTCTGGCCCGGACCGTCGCCGAGATGCGCTCCGCTCTCCGTGAGCTCGTCGCCCACGCCACGGACGACGGCGACGCCGAGCCCGTCACCGTCGGCCTGATCCCCACGATGGGCGCCCTCCACGGCGGCCACGCGGCCCTGGTGCGGCGGGCCCGCGCCGAGAACGACGTCGTCGCGGTCAGCATCTTCGTGAACCCGCTCCAGTTCGGCGATCCGGCCGACCTGGAGCACTATCCGCGCACCCTGGACGCGGACCTGGACCTGCTGGCGGCGGCGGGCGCCGACGTCGTGTTCGCCCCGGACGTGCAGGAGATGTACCCGGGCTACCCGGACGCGCCGATCGTCACCGTCTCCGCCGGCCGCATGGGGGAGGTCCTCGAGGGCGCCTCCCGCCCGGGCCACTTCGACGGCGTGGCCACCGTCGTGGCGAAGCTGTGGAACATCGTGCGCCCGGCGGTGCCGGCCCTGCGCAGCTACTTCGGCCAGAAGGACGCGCAGCAGCTCACCGTCCTGCGCCGCCTGGCCACGGACCTGGACATCGACGTCGACGTCCGCGCCGTACCCATCGTCCGCTCGCCCGAGGGCCTCGCGCTCTCCAGCCGCAACACCCGCCTGGACGCCGCGGGCCTGGAGCACGCGCTCGTCCTCAGCCGCGCCCTGCGCTCCCTGGCCGACGCCGCGGCGGCCGGTGAGCCCGTCGACGTCCAGGCCGCTCGCCGGATGGTCGAGGACGAGCCGGGCGTCGAGCTGGACCACCTCGTGGTGGTGGACCGGGACACCTTCGCCGAGCTCGGTCCGGAGCTGCTGTGCCAGCCGCTGCGCCGCGAGGCCCTCGCCCTCGTGGCCGCGCACGTGCCGCCCGTCCGGCTGATCGACACCATGGTGCTGCCCGTCGCGGGGCCGCTGCCGTGACCCCGGAGCGTCTCGCCGCCGCCTTCGACGGCCCCTCGCCCGCGCTCGCCGCGACGCTGCTGGGGTGCCGGCTGACCGTCGTCGCCCCGGACGGCGCCGTCACCGTGCGGCTGACCGAGACCGAGGCGTACGGGAACGCGGGAGCGGACCCCGGCGCCCACTCGTTCCGCGGCCGCACCGAGCGCAATGCCGCGCTGTTCGGGCCGCCGCGGCGCACGTACGTGTACCTGAACTACGGCATCCACCGCTGCCTGAACCTGGTGGGCCACCCCGAGGGGGAGGCCGGCGGTGTGCTGCTGCGTGCGGCCGAGGTGCTTGCAGGAGGGGACCTCGCGGTGGCCCGCCGTGGCCGGGACACCGGCCCCAAGCTGCTCTCCGGCCCGGGCAACCTCGGCCAGGGCCTCGGCATCACCCTGGAGATGGGCCACGCGCCCGTGGAGATCGTCGCCGCGCCGCCGGAGGTGGCCGACGACGGTGGCACCTCGGCCCGCCTCGCCGCGCCGGCCGCGCCCGCCCGCTTCCTCCTGGCCCCGCCCGCGCCCCGCGATCCGGCCGAGCCGCCGATCGAGGTCGTGACGGGCCCGCGCGTCGGCGTCTCGGGGGAGGGCGGCTCCGTGCGCTTCCCGTGGCGGTTCAGCGTGGCCGGCCACCGCAGCGTGTCCGCGTTCCGGCGTGGCCGCAACGTGCCGGACTGACCCCCAGACCTTGTCGACCGCCCCGGCCCCGTGCCTAGGTTGATCCCATGACCGAGATGAACAAGACCGCCCACGGCGAGACCCAGCAGACCGTCACCCGGACCATCGACGCGTCCGCCAAGGACGTGTTCGACTTCCTGACCCTGCCCGCGAACCACGCGAAGTTCGACGGCTCGGGCATGGTGCAGTCCGACGACAAGACCCAGCGCATCCAGAAGGTCGGCGACGTGTTCACCATGAACATGCACGCGGAGCACATGGGTGGCGACTACCAGACCGACAATCACGTGGTCGCCTACGACCCGAACAAGCTGGTCGGCTGGAAGACCGCCCCCGCCGGCACCGAGCCCAAGGGTTGGCAGTGGGTCTACCGGCTCGAGGACAACGGCTCCGGCAGCACGGTCGTGTCCCTCACCTACGACTGGACCGCCGTGACCGACCCGGAGCTGCTGGCGAAGAACCTCTTCCCGATGGTGTCCGAGGAGCAGATGGAGGAGTCGCTCGCGAAGCTGGCCGCCGAGGTCGGCTGACCCCCGCCTCCCGACGGCGGCCTCCGGGCTGGCCGTCCCCTCGACGACGGGCACGCACCCGGCCAGGGTGCGGTGCCCGTCGTCGTGTCCGGTGTCACGGCTAGAGTGCCGTGCGAGACCGTCCACCCCCACGTCCAGGAGGATCCGCCGTGACCGCCACCGCCGAGCCCGAAGTCCCGTCGCCGCGCGAGGACCTGTACCGCCACGTCAACGCCGGGTGGCTGGACACCCATGAGATCC
The DNA here is from genome assembly GCF_006704135.1 of Micrococcus sp. R8502A1. NCBI lineage: Bacteria > Bacillati > Actinomycetota > Actinomycetes > Micrococcales > Micrococcaceae > Micrococcus > Micrococcus sp. R8502A1. The sequence goes on along the minus strand of NZ_VIGS01000021.1, from coordinate 4,402 downwards.
CCGCGGACCAGGGCGCCTACGGCGCGTTCCTCGAGCTGCGGGACGCGGCCGAGCTCGCCGTCCGGCACCTGTGCGAGGACGCCGTGCGCGAGGTCGGCACGGGCTTCGACCCCGCCCAGGCGCGCGTGCAGGCCACGGCCGCGGCCGGCGCGCACCGGGACGTCCCGCTCGCCCCGCTGGACGAGGAGGACGCGGAGGGCACGGAGCATCCGGAGCTCAAGCGCCGGATCGCCGCGCTGTACGCCTCGTTCATGGACGACGAGACCGTGGAGGCCCGCGGCCTCGAGCCGATCGCCTCGGACCTGGCGGCGGTGGCCACCGTGTCCACCCCCGCGGAGCTGCTCGCCCTGTCCGGGCGACTGCAGCGCCAGGGCGTCTCCGGCCTCATCAACACCGGCGCCCTCAACGACGCCGGGAACCCGGACCGCATGCTCCTGCACCTGCTCCAGGGCGGCCTGGGCCTGCCGGACGAGTCCTACTACCGGGACGAGGCCTACGCCGAGATCCTCGAGCAGTACACCGAGCACACCGGCCGTCTGCTGGCGCTGGCCGGGATCGGCGCGGACCGGGACGAGGCCGCCGCGCTGGGCGTCCGGGTGGTGGAGCTGGAGAAGCGCATCGCCGCCCTGCACTGGGACCTGGTCCGCAGCCGGGACGCCGTGGCCCGCTACAACCCCATGACCCACGACCGGCTGACGGAGCTCTTCCCCCTGGCCGACGCGTGGCTCGAGGGCGTGGACGCCGCCGGCGAGCGCGCCGCGGAGGTCGTGGTGTGGCAGCCGGACTTCCTCTCCGGTGTGCAGGGGCTGCTCGAGGGACCCGAGGCCGCCGACCTCGAGGACTGGCGTCACTGGCTGATCCTGCAGGTGCTGCGCTCCTTCGCCGGCTTCCTGCCGGACGCGTTCGTGCAGGAGAACTTCTCCTTCTACGGCCGCCGCCTGGCCGGCACCGAGGAGGTCCGCCCCCGCTGGAAGCGCGCGGTCGCGTTCGTCAACGGGGCGGCCGGCGAGGACGTGGCGCAGCTCTACGTGGCCCGCCATTTCCCGCAGGGCCACGTGGCCGCGATGGACGAGCTCGTGGGCCTGCTCCAGGAGGCCTATCGCCGGTCCATCGAGGAGCTCGAGTGGATGGGCGAGGAGACCCGTCAGCGGGCGCTCGAGAAGCTGGCGATGTTCCGCCCCATGGTGGGCTACCCCTCGAAGTGGCTGGACTACTCCGCCCTCGAGGTCCACGCCGGCGACCTGCTGGGCAACGCCCGCTCCTCCTCGGAGCTCGAGTGGGAGCGGGACCTGCGCAAGATCGCGGACGGGCCGGACCCGGAGGAGTGGCACATCACGCCGCAGACGGTGAACGCGTACTACTCCCCGCTCGAGAACGCGATCGTCTTCCCGGCCGCCATCCTGCAGCCCCCGTTCTTCGACCCCGAGGCCTCGATGGCCGCGAACCTGGGGGCGATCGGCGCCGTGATCGGCCACGAGATCGGCCACGGCTTCGACGACCAGGGCTCGCGGTACGACGGCGCCGGTCGGCTCGAGGACTGGTGGACCGAGGAGGACCGCGCGGCGTTCACCGAGCGCACCTCCCGGCTGGTGGCCCAGTACAACGCGCTCTCCCCGGCCGAGGCCCCGGACCACCGCGTCAACGGCGAGTTCACCCTGGGGGAGAACATCGGCGACCTCGGCGGCCTGGGCATCGCCCACCGCGCCTTGGAGATCTGGCGGGACGAGGGCGACGGCGCCTCCCTCGACGCCGCGGCGGGGGACCGCGAGTTCTTCACCGCCTGGGCCACCGTGTGGCGTCAGCTCACGCGACCGGAGGCCATGGTCACCCGCATCGCCTCGGACCCGCACTCGCCCAACGAGTTCCGCTGCAACCAGGTGGTCAAGAACCTCGACGCCTTCCACGAGGCGTTCGGCACGCGCGAGGGGGATCCCATGTGGCTGGCCCCGGAGGAGCGCGTCACCATCTGGTGATCCCGCCCGCCGGCCGGGCCCCGCGGGTCCGGCCGGCGGCTCACTCGGATTCGGCGGGGTCCTGCATCCGGGTCTGACGCTCGGCGGCCAGCCGGTCCAGCAGGCGCGTCAGCGTCCGGATGTCCTCGCGGTCCCAGCGCGCCAGGTCGTCGCGCAGCCCGCGACCCGCCGGGCCGCCGCGCACCGCGTCGAGGCGGGCGAGCCCCTCGGGGCTGGCGCTCAGGAGGGCGGAGCGGCGGTCCCGCGGGTCCGGCTCTCGGGTGATCAGCCCGGCGGCCTCGAGGTCGCGGACCATGCGGGAGACCTGCGCGCGGTCCACCAGCAGGCCCTCGGCCACGGCCGAGGGCGTCATGGTCCCCTCGTTGGCCAGCATCATGAACGCCTTCATCGCCCCGACGGACAGGGCCGGGCTGAGGGCCGCCGCGTAGCGGACCATCACCTGGCGGTGCTGCAGGACCAGACGCGAGAACGCCTGCTCGAGCCCCTGGACGGCGGCCTCGAAGCCCGCGTCGTCGCCGCCTCCGCCCGGGTCCGGGGCGCCGTCAGCCACGGCGGGCCCGGACCAGCGCGGTGACGACGGCCGCCAGCAGGGCCGTCCCTGCCACGGCCAGCGCCGCGGGGACGACGGGCCGGTCGGCCACCGCCGTCGCCGGGCGCTCGGCCGACACCGACCGGGACTCCTCCGGGTCCTCGGCCGGATGCTGCCCCTGCGCCGCGGTCACCACGGGGATCGGGCCGGTCGCGGGCAGCGTCTGCATGGCCTCGGCCGTGGCATGGGTGGCCAGGTCGGCGCGGGTGGCGTGGAGGCGCTCGGAGGTGGTCATGCGGCCCAGTGGGAGGTTCGGCAGGAACAGGATCGCGATCAACGCGACGATCGCGAGCGGCACGGCCACGAGGAAGGCGAGGGCGATGCCCTGCGCGTAGACGTCCTCGAAGATCACCCGCAGCGAGTCGGGCATCTCTGCCACGCGTGGCAGGGTGCTGGACTGCAGGCTCTCGGACCACTCGGCGGCGTCCGGGCCCAGGCTGCGCAGGGCCGCGGCGAGGTCCGCGCGGCGCTCCTCGATGCGGTCCGGGACCACGTTGGAGACCACGGCGCCCATCACGGCGACACCGATGCTGCCGCCCAGGGTGCGGAAGAAGGTGACGCCGGAGCTGGCGACGCCCATCTGCCGCGGGTCGGTGGTGTTCTGCACCACGAGCACGAGGTTCTGCATGGTCATGCCGACGCCGGCGCCGAGCAGGAACATGTAGAGGGACACCAGCCAGAAGGAGGTGTCGTAGTGCAGGGTGCCGAGCAGGGCGGTGCCGGCGATCAGCAGGACGGCGCCGATCACGAGCCAGCGCTTCCACACGCCGGTGCGGGTGATGAGGCCGCCGATCACCGTGGAGGACACGAGCAGGCCGAGGATCATCGGGATGGTCATGAGGCCGGCCTGGGTCGGCGTCGCGCCGCGGGCCAGCTGCATGTACTGGGCCAGGTAGACGGAGGAGCCGAACATGGCCAGGCCCGTGGCGATCGAGGCGATCGTCGCGAGGGTGAAGGTGCGGTCGCGGAAGAGGGTGAGCGGGATGAGCGGCTCGGCGACGCGCAGCTCGGTCACGACGAACAGGACGGTGGCGACGGCGGCGCCGCCGAGCATCCACGCGGTGGTGGTGCTGGCCCAGTCGAAGTCGCGACCGGCGCTGGTGACCCAGATCAGCAGCAGCGCGGTGGCCGCGGTCAGGAACACGATGCCGAGGTAGTCGATGGACACCTTCTGGCGCTCGCGGTGCGGGAGGTGGAGGGTGCGCTGCACCATCACCAGGGCGACGACGGCGAAGGGCACCGCCACGAAGAAGTTCCAGCGCCAGCCCCACAGGTCGGTGATCACGCCGCCGGCGAGCGGGCCGCCCACCGTGGCCACGGCCATCACGGCGCCGAACAGGCCCATGTAGCGGCCGCGCTCACGCGGGCTGATGATGTCCGCCATGATCACCTGGCTGAGCGCGACGAGGCCGCCGCCGCCCAGGCCCTGCACGGTGCGGCAGACGATCAGGAAGGTCGGATCGTGGGTGAACCCGGCCGCCGCGGAGGCGGCGACGAAGATCGCCAGGGCGACCTGGAAGAGGACCTTGCGGTTGACGAGGTCGGCCAGCTTGCCCCAGATCGGGGTGGCGATGGCCGTGGCGAGCAGGGCCGAGGTGATGACCCAGGTGTAGGCGGTCTGGTCGCCGCCGATGTCGTGGATGATCACCGGCATCGAGGTCGAGACCACCGTGTTGGCGATCATCGAGACGAACATGCCCAGCAGGAGGCCGGTCAGGGCCTGGAGCACGGAGCGGTGGCGCGCGGCGTCGGCGGCGGCGCGCGCCACCGCTCCGGGCTCCCGCCGGCCCTTATACACATCTGACGCCGCCGACCAACGCATAACCGGAAGTCACGAGCG
>NZ_VIGS01000020.1:0-38085 GCF_006704135.1 Micrococcus sp. R8502A1 | reverse complement strand
CTGCAGGCCCGCGAACACCGTGTCCGTGACCACCCAGCCGACGTCCCACGTGGAGACGCCGTCCAGCTTCTGCAGGCGGGGGGAGGTCGGCACACACGACCCCGGCACCCCCGGGGCCCGGGGCCGCGGGCGGCCGGGGGTGGCCGGGGTGGCCGCGGGCGACCTCCCCGGGGGGGGACGGGTGCTCCTGCAACACCCCACCCCCGACCCCGCGCGGGACGTCCCCGCTCCCGAGCAGACCCTGGCCGCCCCGGGCGGCGCCCGCCTGACGGACGAGGAGTGGGCCCGACGGCTCACGCCCGAGGAGTTCCAGGTGCTGCGCCGGGCCGGCACGGAACGGCCCTTCACGGGCGAGTACTGGGACTCGCACGTGAAGGGCGTGTACGCGTGCCGGGCGTGCGGATCCGAGCTGTTCCGCTCGGACGAGAAGTTCGACGCGCACTGCGGCTGGCCCTCGTTCTTCGCACCGCTCGCGGAGGACCGGGTGGAGTACCTGAAGGACACCACCCTGGGCATGGAGCGGATTGAGGTGCGGTGCGCGGCGTGCGGCTCCCACATGGGTCACGTCTTCGCGGGCGAGGGCTATGACACCCCCACGGACCTGCGCTACTGCATCAACTCGATCTCGCTGCGCCTGGCCCCCGCCGACGACGCGGCGGCCCCGGACGGGGCGCGCTGATCCGGTGCGGGAGCGCCGTGGCGTCCACGGCGCGCCCCCGTTGCCCGGTGGGCCCCGCGGCCTAGGCTGACGGGCATGAGCGTGATCGGGCCCCGTCGCCTCTCCGCCGCCCCCGGGGCGGTCGAGGCGCCCGTGCCGCCGGGGGTGTTCCGGCGTGCCCTGGCGGACCTGCGCGATGCGCGGCCGCGGACCGAGGTGCGGCTGCGGGAGATCCCGGCGCCCGAGGGGCAGGCGCCGTTCGCCGTCGCCCTCGCCGCCGACGTGTGCGACGGGCCGGGCGCGACCGGCGGCGTGCTGGCCACGGGGCGGTTCGTCCTCCTGCACGACCCGGCCCCGGACGCCCGGTGGCCGGGCGGGTTCCGGGCGGTGACCTGGATCCGTGCGAGCCTGGAACCGGACGTCGCGCTGGACCAGCTGGCCGGCGCCGTCGCGTGGACGTGGCTCGTGGAGGCGCTCGAGCGCCGCCACGCTGAGCACTCCCACGCCGGCGGCACCGCGACGCGCAGCATCGCGGAGGGCTTCGGGACGCTGAGTGCGGCCCCGGACACCACCGACATCGAGCTGCGCGCCTCGTGGACCCCGGCCCCGCGGGACCTCGGCTCGCATCTCGAGGCGTGGTCGGACATGATCTGCGCGTTCGCCGGCCTGCCGCCGGAGCACGCCGCGGACGTCTCCACGGCCGGCCCCTGACCGCGCGCCCGCGCCTCCGGCACACCGGGCCCCGGCCCGTCCCCGCCCCGACCTCCCCGAACAGGAGCAGCATGACCGACGCCCCCGAGACGGCCGCCCCGGACGCGCCCCCGCGGCTGATCGCGACACCGGCCGGTGGAGTCCCCCGGCTCACCGACACCCGCGCGGGCCTGGAGGCCTGCGCCGCGGCGCTCGCCGCGGGGACCGGGCCGGTCGCCGTCGACGCGGAGCGCGCCTCCGGGATCCGGTACGGCCAGCGGGCCATGCTCGTCCAGCTCAAGCGCGAGGGCGCCGGCATCTGGCTCGTCGATCCCGAGGCCCTCGACGGGCTGGCCCCGCTGCAGGAGGCCCTCGCGGGCGTCGAGTGGATCCTGCACGCGGCCGGCCAGGACCTGCCCTGCCTGGCCGAGCAGGGGCTGCGCCCCGATCGGCTGTTCGACACCGAGCTCGCGGCCCGGGTGGCCGGCCTGCCGCGCGTCGGCCTGGCCGCGGTCCTGGAGGAGCTGTTGGGGGTGACCCTCGCCAAGGAGCATTCGGCCGCCGACTGGTCGGTGCGTCCGCTGCCCGAGGCGATGCTCGCCTACGCGGCGCTCGACGTCGAGCTGCTCGTCCCGCTGCGCGAGGCCCTGGTCGCGCGCCTCGAGGCCGACGGCAAGCTCGCGTGGGCCGAGCAGGAGTTCGAGCACGTGCGCACGGCCCCGCCGCCCGCGCCGAAGAAGGACCCCTGGCGCGGCACCTCGGGCTCCCAGACGCTGCGCCGCCCCGTGCAGCGCGCGGTCCTCAAGCGCCTGTGGGAGGCCCGCGAGGACCTCGCCCGCCACCGCGACGTCGCCCCCGGCCGGCTCATCCCGGACCGGTCGATCGTCGCCGCCGCGGCCGCCCAGCCGCGCACCGTCCCCGCCCTGCGCCAGACCTCCGGCTTCCACGGCCGCGCCGCGAGCCGCGAGGCTCCGCGCTGGATCGCCGCGATCCGGGCCGGCGTCGAGGACGCCGAGCGGGGCGACGCCCCCGCGGCGCAGGTCCGCACCGGGGACGGCCCGCCCCCACCCCGGGCCTGGAAGGACCGGGACCCGGTGGCGGACCGCCGCCTGCGCACGGCCAAGGCCCGCGTCGCCCGTCGGGCCGAGCAGCTGGGGATGCCCACCGAGAACCTCCTCACCCCGGACACCCTCCGGCGGATCTGCTGGACCCCGCCTGCCCCGATCACCCCCGAGACCGTGGACGCGTTCCTGACGGAGCGGGGCGCGCGCCCGTGGCAGGTGGAGAACGTCGGCGCGATCGTCACGGTCGCGCTCCTGGACCCCGATCCCGCCGGCGCCTGAGCCCCCGACGCGGCCGGCCGGATCGGTCCGTCGCGTCGCGTCGACGCGGAGGCTACTCGCCGGTAGTGTGACCCGCATGACATCCGTTTCTCTTGCTTCCTTCGACCACCTGCCCGCCCTGGCCCCGGATGAGGTCGTCACCACCGTCACCGTGACCGACCACGCCCTGCCCGAGGGTGCGGGCACGCTCGCGCTGCTCACGCTGGACAACGGGCAGGGACCCCGCCGGCCCGCGACCCTGGGCCCGGCCACGCTCCTCGGCCTCGGCCGGGTGCTCGACGAGCAGGCCGCCCGGGCCGCCGCGGGCGAGATCCAGGCCCTGGCCGTGACCGGTGTGGAGGGGACCTTCGCGGCCGGGGCGGACCTGTCCCTGATCGCGGGCCTCACCGACGACGTCGGCCGCGACCTGGCCCTGCTCGGCCACGCCGTCTACGACCGGCTCGCGGCCCTCGAGATCCCCACGGTCGCGCTCGTGAACGGCCTCGCCCTCGGCGGCGGCCTCGAGCTGGCCCTGGCCGCCGGACACCGCGTGGTGGCCGCCGATGCGAAGGGCTTCGGCCTGCCCGAGGTCCGGCTCGGCCTGATCCCCGGCTGGTCCGGCGTGTGGCGCGTGCCCCACCTGATCGGCCCGGAGGCCGCCGTCGACGTCGTGCTGAAGAACCCCCTCGACGACAACCGCATGCTCGACGCCCGCGCGGCGCACGGGCTGGGGCTCATGGACCGGATCGTCGAGGGGGACCTCCTCGACGCCGGCCTCGAGCTCGCCGCCGCCCTGGTCACCGGGGACGAGTCCGTGGCGGCCGAACTGGCCGCCCACCGCGACCGCGACGTGTCCGACGCCGCCTGGGACCGCGCCCTGGCGGCGCTGGAGCGGCTGCAGGCCGCCCGTCCCGGTCGCCACCTGCCGGCGCGCCGTCACCTGGAGGCCCTGTTCACCGGGGCCCGCACGCGCACCCGCGCCGAGTCCGCCCAGGCCGAGGCGGACGCCCTCGGGACGCTGCTGCACTCCCCCGAGTTCCGCCGCACCGTGTACGCGTTCCTCGGCCTCGTCCAGGGCCGCGCCAAGCGCCCCGCCGGCGACCCGGGCCGCGAGCTCGCCCGCGAGGTCCGGAAGGTCGGCATCGTCGGTGCGGGCCTGATGGCCGGCCAGCTCGCCCTCGTCTTCGCCCGGCACCTGCGGGTGCCCGTCGTGATGACGGACGTCGACGCCGAGCGTGTCGAGCGCGGCCTGGCGGGCGTGCGCGCGCAGGTCGAGAAGATGGTCTCCCGTGGACGGCTCTCCGCCGAGGACGGCCAGGCCCTGGCCGGGTTGATCACCGCGGACACGGACAAGGCGGTGTACGCGGACGCCGACATCGTCATCGAGGCCGTCTTCGAGGAGCTCGAGGTCAAGCGCACCGTCTTCCGCGAGCTCGAGGGCATCGTGCGTGAGGACGCCATCCTGATGACCAACACCTCGAGCCTGTCCGTGGCCGCCATGGCCGAGGTCCTCGAGCGTCCCGAGCGCCTCGTGGGCTTCCACTTCTTCAACCCGGTGGCGGTCATGCCGCTCGTGGAGATCGTGCGGACCGAGGCGACGACGGACGAGGTCGTGGCCACCGCGTTCGAGCTGACCCGCCGGCTGCGCAAGACCGGCGTGCTCGTCCACGACGCCACCGCGTTCGTGGTCAACCGCGTCCTGCTGCGCATGATGGGCGAGGTGCAGAACTCCTTCGACGAGGGCACCGACGCGCACGAGGCCGACCACGCGGTGGACCCGCTGGCCCTGCCGATGACGCCGTTCACCCTGCTGGCCATGGTCGGCATCCCCGTGGCCCAGCACGTGTCCGAGTCCCTCTCCGCGTCCTTCGGCGCGGAGCGCTTCCCGGTCTCGGCGAACCTGCAGCGCCTGATCGACGCCGGCAAGACCGCGATCTGGGCCAAGGACGTCCGCCCGGACCGGCGCGACGAGGAGGCCGCCGGCGCGACCGGCGAGCAGATCCCGGAGGCGACCGCGGCCCTGCTGGAGCAGGGCTCGACCCCGCAGACCTCCGAGGAGCTGCTGCGCCGGGTCGAGGACGCGCTGGCCGAGGAGATCGGCCTGCTCCTGGAGGAGGGCGTCGTCGCGGCCCCCGAGGACGTGGACCTGTGCATGATCCTCGGCGCCGGCTGGCCCCTGCACCTGGGCGGCATCACGCCGTACCTGGACGACTGCGGGGCCGCCGAGCGGGTGAACGGGCGGCGCTTCCACCCGGCCACGCAGGCCTGACCGGCCCGGGCCGGGCCGTCCGCGACGGCCCGGCCCGCGGCTCAGGCGATCGGCAGCCCGGCGAACGTCACCACGTGCGCGTCGAGCCCGGCGGTCGCCGCGGCCCGGTCGGCCACGGGGGTGGAGGCGGTGCCGCCGCCCCAGTCGGAGGCGACCACGGCGCCGTCGCGCACGAGGTGCGCCCCCAGCTCCACACCGTCCGCGACGACGGCCACCCGCACGTCCGACCCGCCCGCGTCCGCCGGGCGCAGCTCGGCGCGGGGCACGCGCAGCCCGCCCTGCAGGGGCGAGGCCTCCTCGAGCCGGTCCACGGCGAGCGGGCCCTCGGCGGCGACCCGCGCGAGGAGGAGGTACTCCGCGTACGAGGGCAGCACCCCGGCGTCGATGCCGGCCCGCTCACGGTCGATGCGCACCCGCTGGGCGCCGGCGGAGTCCTCGTGGGTCGTCCAAGCCCAGCCGTCGCCGTCGGGCGTGAAGCCGACCTGCGTCTGGGCGAGGTAGCGCTCGGGCAGACCGCCGCGGGCGGCGCGCTGGGCGGGCGTGGGGGCGAAGCCCGTCCGGGTGGTCAGCACGCCGTCCTCCAGCACCCGGTGCAGGAAGCCGACGTGCACGTCGTCGAGGGTCACGGCCTCCCACCTCTCGAAGGGGGTGAGGTCGAAGCGGGCGTCGCCGGTGGGGCGCGGGGCGGGGTCGGTCACGGCGGTGCTCCTGGGGCTCGGGGGTCCGTCCCCCCGATCCTCGCACCCGTGGGGCCCGGTCGCATCCGCCCTCGCCACGGGCGATAATGGGTCGATGACCACGCAGGACTCCCCCCTCACCCCGAACTCCTCCCGGCCCGGCTGCTGTGGCGACCACGCCCGCCCGGACACCTCCCGCCGCACCGTCCTGGGCCGCGGCGCCGCCGTCGCCGCCGCGGGTGCCGGCGCGCTCGCGCTGGCCGGCTGCACGGACCAGCTGCGCGAGAAGGACACCGCGCAGGACCACTACACCGGCGCCGACGCCGTCGACGCGCTGCCCGCCGCCGAGCTGCCCGTGGGCGCGTCCCGCGAGGTCCAGGTGCAGGGGCGGACGCTGATGATGCACCGCGTGGACGAGACCACGGTGACCGCCTTCACCAACGTGTGCACGCACCAGGGCTGCCTGCTCCAGGTCGTGGACCGGCAGGAGGGCCCGGCCTACGCGTGCCCCTGCCACGGCTCGCACTTCGACGTCACCTCGGGCAAGCCGTTCGGCGGCCCGGCCCGCCAGGCCCTCATGGACTACGACGCGGCCGTCGTCGACGACCGCATCGTCGTCAAGCTCTGAACCCGGCTCACTCCTCCGGCGCGCCGAAGCGCCGGCGCGGGGGCACCACGACGGCGGAGCGGTCGTTGGGGTCCCACGCCGGCTGCTCGCGCCGCCGGGCCGGGTAGTAGCGGTGCCGCCACCAGAACCAGACGAGCGCCCCCAGCACCGGCAGCAGCAGCATGAGGCCGACCCACGGCAGGCGCGCCCGGGCGTCCAGGGGGCTGCGGCCCAGCGAGACGAAGCCGGCCACCCACAGCGCACCGGCCACGACGGACACGGTCCAGCCCAGGGCGGCCTCCCCCGGCGTCGGCACCAGCGGGTTCGCGGCCGCCGCGGCGGCCGCGCCGGTCAGCGCGCCGGCCATCAGAAGAGCGCGACCTTCTCCGGGCCCGGGAACAGGGCGTCCAGCTCGGCCAGGTCCTCCGCGGTGGCGAGCCAGTCGGCCGCCGCCGCGTTCTCCACGACCTGCGCGGCACGGGTGGCGCCGGCGATCACGGAGGACACCGGTCCCTGCGCCGCCAGCCACCCGATCGCGGCCTGGACCTCGGTGATCCCCCGCTCCCGGGCGAACCGGCCGAACGCGGCCAGCTGCTCCAGGTCGGCGTCGGCCACCATGTGCTGGCGCACGTGGGACAGGCGCGAGCCCTCGGGGGCGTCGCCCTGCGAGTACTTGCCCGTGAGCAGCCCGTTGGCCAGCGGGAAGTACGGCAGGACGCCGAGCCCGAACTCGGCCGCCGCCGGGACCACCTCGAGCTCGGCCCGGCGGTCCAGCAGGTTGTAGTGGTTCTGCGCGGACACGAAGCGCTCCACGCCCAGCTCGCGGGCCACGTACTCGGCCTGGGCGATCTGCCACCCGGCCCGGTTCGAGTGGCCCACGTAGCGGACCTTGCCGGCGCGCACGAGGTCGTCGAGCGCGCGGAGGGTCTCCTCGATGGGCGTGGCCGGGTCCGGGGTGTGGAACTGGTAGAGGTCGATCCAGTCGGTGCCCAGGCGGCGCAGGGAGTCCTCGACGGCGCGCACGATGTACCGGCGGGAGCCCCGCGCGCCGCCGTCGTCGCCGGCGACACCGCCCATGTCCATGCCGAACTTGGTGCCGATCACCACCTCGTCGCGGCGGGCGCCCAGGGCGCGGCCGAGCCGCTCCTCGGACAGGCCGGGCTCGGCGCCGTAGACGTCGGCGACGTCGAAGAAGGTGATGCCGGCGTCGAGCGCGGCGTGGACGACGGCGTCGGTGCCGGCCTGCTCCAGCGTGGCGGTGCCGGGGCGGCCGAGGTTGTTGCAGCCCAGGCCGACGACGGAGACGGTCAGCCCGGAGCGGCCGAGACGGGTGTGGCGCACGGGTCAGCCCTCCTGCTCTGCGGTGCGGACGTCCACCTTGTTCGGCTGCACGCCGTCGGCGCGCTTGGCGGCCGCCGGGATCTCGGCGGCGGCCTTGCGGGCGTGGGGGGTCCGGACCCGCAGCACGAGGGCACCGGCCTCCTCGACGACGTCCTCGACCTCGCCGAGACCGCGCCAGGCCAGCTGGTGGGTCACCTCGACGCGCAGCCGCTCGACGGTGCTCCGCTCGATCGCCGTGGCCTCCCGGCCGCGGAGCCGGTAGGCCACCGGCAGCACGGCGAAGGTCGCGGGGTCCGCCTCGGCGAAGCCCTCCTCCGCGCCCTGCGCCACGAACGCGGCCAGCAGCTGATCACCCTCGGCCTGGTCGGCCAGGGGCTGCTCCCCGACGGTGCCGGGCTGGCCGACCCGACCGTGGTGGACCACGAACTCCCCGGCCTCCGCGTCGGCCCATGCCTCGCGATACTCGAAGAGCCGGGCGCCGTCGTCGCCGACGGTCTCACGGTACAGCCGGACGATGCTCATGCCTGCTCCTGGTGGTGGGGTGCGGCCGCGTCCTCGGGGACGGGCCGGGCGTACGGGACCTTGGCGCCGAGGACCTGGGCGACGGTGTCCTGGGTGATGCGCTGCGCGGTGAGGCCCACGCGGGCCAGCACCTGCTCGCGGCTGCCGTGGGCGAGGAACTCGACCGGCAGGCCGACCTCGTTCAGGGCGGTGTCCACGCCGGCCGCGCGCATCTCCTGGCGGATCCGCGAGCCGACGCCGCCGGCCCGCACCCCGTCCTCGAGGCACACGACGATCCGGTGGCGGGCGGCCGTGTCGATCACGGACCGGGCCACGGGCAGGACCCACCGCGGGTCGATCACCGTGGCGCTGATGCCGTGCCGCTCGAGCCGTTCGGCGACGTCGAGGCCGAGCTCGGCCATCGCGCCCACCGCCACGATCAGCACGTCCCGCTCGGCGCCGTCGCGTCCGCCGGTCTCGCCGCGCCGGGCGAGCACGTCCGTGCCGTCCGACAGCCGCTCCAGGGCGCGCACCGGCTCGCCGACCGACCCCTTCGCGAACCGCACCACGGTGGGCGCGTCCTCGACGGCGACGGCCTCGCGCAGCTCCTCCCGGAGCGTGTCCGCGTCGCGGGGCGCGGAGATCCGCAGCCCCGGAACCGACTGCAGCAGGGCCAGGTCCCACATGCCGTGGTGGCTCGGGCCGTCCGGGCCGGTGACGCCCGCGCGGTCCAGCACGAACGTCACGCCCGCGCGGTGCAGGCCCACGTCCATGAGCACCTGGTCGTAGGCGCGGTTGAGGAAGGTCGCGTAGACGGCCACCACGGGGTGCAGACCGCCGAAGGCCATGCCGGCGGCCGAGGTGACCGCGTGCTGCTCGGCGATGCCGACGTCGAACACCCGGTCCGGATGGGCCAGCGCCATCGGGGCCAGGCCCACGGGGTTCTGCATGGCGGCGGTGATGGCCACGACGTCCGGCCGCTCGTCCGCGATCGCGACCATCTCCTCGCCGAACACGGAGGTCCAGGACTGGGCCGTGGACGAGGTGATGGGCTCGCCCGTGGAGGGGTCGATCACGCCGATCGCGTGGAACTGGTCCGCCTCGTGCGCGACCGCCGGTGCGTAGCCGTGCCCCTTCTCGGTCATCGCGTGGACGATCACGGGCCCGCCGTACGCCCGCGCGTCCTCGAGGGCCTCCTCCATGGCGGTGAGGTCGTGACCGTCGACCGGGCCGATGTACTTCATGCCCAGGTCCTCGAACAGGCCCTGCGGCGCCCAGAGGTCCTTGAGGCCCTTCTTCGCCGCGTGCAGCGGCCGGTACACCAGCTCCCCCGCGAGCCCGGCCTCCTGGAGGCGGCGCTTGAGGTAGTCGAGGGTCTGCTCATAGCGGTGGTGGGTGCGCACCTTGTCCAGCACCCCGCGGCGCAGTCCGCCCAGGTGCTCGGCGACGCCGCCCACGGTGGGCGCGTACGAGCGGCCGTTGTCGTTGACGACGATCACCACGCGCCGGTCCCGGCCGGCGGCGATGTTGTTGACGGCCTCCCAGGCCATGCCCCCCGTGAGCGCGCCGTCGCCGATCACGGCCACCACGGTGCGGTCCCCCTGCCCGGTCTGCGCCCAGGCCCGCGCGATGCCGTCCGCCCAGGAGAGCGAGCTGGAGGCGTGCGAGGACTCCAGCACGTCGTGCTCGGACTCGGTGCGGTCGCCGTAGCCGGACAGTCCGCCCTCCTGGCGGAGCGTCGTGAAGTCCTGGCGTCCGGTGAGCAGCTTGTGCACGTACGACTGGTGGCCCGTGTCGAAGATGACCGCGTCCTTCGGCGACTCGAACACGCGGTGCACGGCCAGCGTCAGCTCGACGACGCCCAGGTTCGGTCCGAGGTGGCCGCCCGTCTTGGAGACGTGGGCGATCAGGTAGGCGCGGATCTCCGCCGCCAGCGCGGTCAACTGGTCCTCCGTGAGGGCCGACAGGTCCGCCGGGCGGGCGATCTGCGGCAGCAGCGGGGCGCCGGGGCTCGTGGGGGGCAGATGTTCCATGGTCCGACCAGCCTACTCCGCGGGTCCGCGCCCGGGCGGGTCGCGGGCGGCGGCGTCGGCCCCGGCGCCCCACGACGACGGCGGCCCGCCGCCCTCCGTGCGGAGGGCGGCGGGCCGCCGTCGTGATGCCCGCGCGCGGGCGGTGTCCCGTGGATCAGGCCTTCGAGGCGATCTGACGGAGCACGTACTGCAGGATGCCGCCGTTGCGGTAGTACTCGGCCTCACCGGGGGTGTCGATGCGGACGACCGCGTCGAACTCGGTGACCGTGCCGTCCTCGCCGGTGGCCGTGACCTTCACGGTCTTCGGCGTGGTGCCCTCGTTGAGGGCGGTGATGCCGGAGATGTCGAAGGTCTCGGTGCCGGTCAGGCCCAGCGAGTCGGCGTTCTCACCCTCGGGGAACTGCAGCGGCAGCACGCCCATGCCGATGAGGTTCGAGCGGTGGATGCGCTCGAAGGACTCGGTGATCACGGCCTTGACGCCCAGGAGCGCCGTGCCCTTGGCCGCCCAGTCACGGGAGGAGCCGGAGCCGTACTCCTTGCCGCCCAGGACCACCAGCGGGGTGCCGTGCTCGGCGTAGTTCTGCGCCGCGTCGTACACGTAGGCCTGCGGGGCGCCCTCCTGGGTGAAGTCACGGGTGAAGCCGCCCTCCACGCCGTCGAGCAGCTGGTTCTTGATGCGGATGTTCGCGAACGTGCCGCGGATCATCACCTCGTGGTTGCCACGACGGGAGCCGTAGGAGTTGAAGTCCTTGCGCTGCACGCCGTTCTCCAGCAGGTAGCGGCCCGCCGGGGTGTCCGACTTGAAGGAGCCGGCCGGGGAGATGTGGTCCGTGGTCACGGAGTCGCCCAGCTTGAGCAGGACGCGGGCGCCGGAGATGTCCGACACCGGGTCCGGCTGCATGGTCATGCCCTCGAAGTACGGGGGCTTGCGCACGTAGGTGGACTTCTCGTCCCACTCGAAGGTGGAGCCCGAGGGGGTCTCCAGGGACTGCCAGCGCTCGTCACCGTCGAAGATCGTGGCGTACTGCGAGGTGAACATCTCGGTGTCGATCGACGCGTCGATGATCTTCTGGACCTCGGTCGGGTCCGGCCAGATGTCCTTGAGGAAGACGTCGTTGCCCTCGGTGTCCTGGCCCAGGGCCTCGTTCTCGAAGTCGAAGTCCATGGTGCCGGCCAGGGCGTAGGCGACCACCAGCGGCGGGGAGGCCAGGTAGTTCATCTTCACGTCCGGGTTGATGCGGCCCTCGAAGTTGCGGTTGCCGGAGAGCACCGCGGTCACGGACAGGTCGTTCTCCTGGATGGCCTCGGAGATCTCGGACTCCAGCGGGCCGGAGTTGCCGATGCAGGTGGTGCAGCCGTAGCCGACCACGTTGAAGCCGAGGTCGTTGAGGGACTCGCGCAGCCCGGACTTCTCGTAGTAGTCCGTCACCACGCGGGAGCCCGGGGCCACGGAGGTCTTCACCCACGGCTTGGACTTCAGGCCCTTGGCGACCGCGTTGCGGGCCAGCACGCCGGCCGCCATCATCACGGACGGGTTGGACGTGTTGGTGCACGAGGTGATCGAGGCGATGGACACGGCGCCGTGGTCCAGCTGGAACTGGCGGCCGTCCGCCATGGCCACGTCCACGAGCTTGGACGGGCGGCCCTTGCCGGCCTCGTCCTGCGTGGCGTAGTTGTGCAGGTCCTTGCGGAACTGGTCCTTGGAGTCGGTGAGCTCGATGCGGTCCTGGGGGCGCTTCGGGCCGGAGATGGAGGGCACCACGGTGGACAGGTCCAGCTCGAGGTACTCGGAGTAGGCGACCTCGGAGGACGGGTCGTGCCACATCCCCTGCTCCTTGGTGTACGCCTCCACGAGGGCGACCTGCTCCTCGGAGCGACCGGTCAGGCGCAGGTAGTCGAGGGTGACCTCGTCGATCGGGAACATGGCGGCGGTGGAGCCGAACTCGGGCGACATGTTGCCGATGGTGGCGCGGTTGGCCAGGGGCACGGAGCCGACGCCCTCGCCGTAGAACTCGACGAACTTGCCGACCACGCCGTGCTGGCGGAGCATCTCGGTGATGGTCAGCACCACGTCGGTCGCGGTGGCGCCGGACGGGATGCTGCCGGTCAGCTTGAAGCCCACGACCCGCGGGATCAGCATGGACACGGGCTGGCCGAGCATCGCGGCCTCGGCCTCGATGCCGCCGACGCCCCAGCCGAGCACGCCCAGGCCGTTGACCATGGTGGTGTGCGAGTCGGTGCCGACGCAGGAGTCCGGGTAGGCGCGCAGCACGCCGTCGACCTCGCGGGTCATCACGGTGCGGGCCAGGTTCTCGATGTTGACCTGGTGGACGATGCCCATGCCCGGGGGGACGACCTTGAAGTCGTCGAAGGCGGTCTGGCCCCAGCGCAGGAACTTGTAGCGCTCGCCGTTGCGCTCGTACTCGATCTCCATGTTCCGCTCGATGGCGGCGTCGTTGCCGAAGGAGTCGATCTGCACGGAGTGGTCGATCACGAGCTCGGCCGGGGAGAGCGGGTTCACGCGCTCCGGGTCGCCGCCCAGGTCCTGGATGGCCTCACGCATGGTGGCCAGGTCCACGACGCAGGGCACGCCGGTGAAGTCCTGCATGATCACGCGCGCCGGCGTGAACTGGATCTCGGTGTCCGGCTGGGCGTTCGGGTCCCAGGCGGCCAGGGCCTTGATCTGGTCGGCGGTCACGTTGGCGCCGTCCTCGGTGCGCAGCAGGTTCTCCAGCAGCACCTTCAGGGAGTAGGGCAGCTTCTGCGCCCCCTCGACCTTGTTCAGACGGAAAATCTCATACTCGGCGCCCTTGACGTCCAGGACGCCCTTGGAGCCGAAGCTGTCGACGGTGGTCACGAGAGGACTCCTCTTCCCGCCCGGTTTCCTCCGGGCGCTCGTCCAGTGGGGGGTGGTCACCCGCGGCCGCGGACCGCGCCCCGTCCGGGACGGGCGTCGTCTGCGTCACAGGTGCCGCACTGCGTCCCAGGGTACCGCGCCGGTCCCGTGTGACGCGGGCATGGCGCGCGGCGGCCCGCAGGCCGCCACGCGGATGCCGGGTCAGATCTCGACGACGGCCGCGGCCGGGGCGCTCTGGGCGGCCGGCACCAGCACGGTCACCGACTCGAGGTGGTGGGTGTCCGGGTAGAGGTCGAACACGCGGGCGCGCTCCACCTCGTAGCCGCCGTCGCGCAGCCACGCCAGGTCGCGGGCGAACGAGGCGGGGTCGCACGAGACGTACACGATGCGGCCCGGCTCGAGCGCGAGGATGCGCTCGATCGCCCGCCGCCCCGCGCCCGCCCGCGGCGGGTCCAGGACGACGGTGTCCAGCGCGGCACCGCCGAGGCCGCCGTCCGCCACGGGACGCTCGGGGTACTTCAGCCAGCTGCCGAGCACCTTGTCCGTGGGGCCGTTGAGCACCGAGGCCTGCGGCTGGTCGTGCAGGTTGCGGCGGGCGTCCTTCGAGGCCTGGCGGGAGGCCTCCACCGAGTACACGCGGCCCTCGGGTCCCACGGCGTCCGCCAGGTACGCGCTGAACAGGCCGGCGCCGCCGTAGAGGTCGGCCACGACCTGGCCCGGCTCGACACGGGCGTCCTCGAGCACCGCGTCCACGAGGGTGGCCGGGGCGTGCTGGTGGACCTGCCAGAAGCCGTCACCCGTGACGCGGAAGCGCTTGGTGCCGCCACGCTCGGACTCCACGGTCTCCTCGACCCAGGTCTTGCCGGTGATGCGCTCGACCTTGACCGGCTGGAACTGCTTCGGGCCGGGCAGGGCCAGGCCGGTGGAGACGTCCACGCCGCACGCGTTGGCGGCCTGGCGGATCCGGGTGCGCAGCCGGCCGAGCTTGACCTCGTCCGCCCGCGTCTGCGGGGTGGGCGTCACCAGCACGAGGGGGCGGGAGCCGGAGGCCGGCGTCGCGACGTCCACGCGGGCGGCTCCGGTGAAGTCCCAGTCCCACAGGGCGAGCGCATCGAGGGCCGGCACGCCGAGCGGCATGTTGCGCACGGGTAGGAGGGTCGCCGAACGGTAGGCGTGCATCGCGATGTGCCCCTGGGGGGTCACCGCGAACGCGTTCCGGGTCCGCCAGCGCTGGCCGGTGGGCTCGTCCTCGGAGCCGGCGAAGCACACCTCCGGCTCCACCGCGAGGTCGGCGATGCGGTGCACCGTGTCCCGGAAGACCTGGGCCTTGAGCCGGCGCTGGTGCGGGACCACGATGTGGCCGAACTCGGCGCCGCCCACGGGCGGGCGACCCGAGGCGTGGGCGCGCAGCATGTCCGCGAGCTTCCACTGGTGGATGCGGCGGAACTCGGAGGGCCGCAGCACCTCCACGACGTCGCCGCGCCAGAAGCGGGCCCCGTCCTCGGCCTCGGTCAGGGCCACCCGGACCTTCTCGCCGGGCACGGCGTGGCGCACGAAGACGACCCGCCCCTCGTGCCGGGCCACGCAGTGGCCGCCGTGGGCCATGGCCCCGACCTCCACCTCGATGGTCCTCCCGATCCCGGTGACGTCTGTGGACGTGTCGACGACTGCCATGTCTGGCTCCTCTCGCATCGCAGCGCGCTTCAGGTCTTGCCCTGAGCATCGACTGGTCAGATCATCATCATCCTTGCAGACCGATGCGGCTGTGTCGCCTCGATCGTGGGCGCGCCGTCGGACGGCGTCATCCGCCGCTCCCCGGGGGCGCCGGGGCGGTCAAGAGCCCTGGCCCTCGTGGACCTGCCACGGCACCGAGCCCACCATCACGCCCGGCTCCCGCTGCAGTCGCCGCGTCTGGCGGGTGGCGGTCCGGTTGTGCAGGAGCGTGCGCCAGCCCGGCCGGACCACGTACTCCGGGATGAACACCATGGTCAGGTCCCGCGGGGAACGGCGTCGGTGCTCGCGCACATGCCGCACCAGGGGGGCCACCGTGTCGCGGTAGGGCGAGGCGATCACGGTGAGCGACATCGGCAGGCCGGCACGCTCCCAGGCGTCGATCACCTCCAGGGTGGCGGCGCGCTCGGCGTCCACGACGACGGCCTCGAGGGAGGACGGCCGCGACGCGCGGGCGTAGGCCAGCGCCCGCAGCGCCGGCCGGTCCAGCGTGGTCACGACGACCACCACGTGGACCCGCGAGGGCAGGGCCCGCGCGTCGTCCTGGGGGTCCGGTGCGAGCTCGCGGTCCACGTCCGCGTAGTGGCGGCGGATCCGCCCCATCACCAGCGAGCCGAGCACGATCGCCAGCAGCGCCACCCACGCGCCCTGCGTGAAGCGGGTGACCAGGACGACGACGCCCGCCAGCGCCGTGACCACCCAGGCCACCGCCGTGATGATCAGGCGCAGCCGGACGGCCGCGCGGGCCCGGGCGCCCGGTGTGTGCACGAGCCGGCGGCGCCACAGCCGCAGCATGCCGGCCTGCGCGAGCGTGAAGGCCAGCAGCACGCCGATGACGTAAAGCTGCACGAGCAGGGCGGTCCGGGCCTCGAAGAACAGCACGAGCGAGAGGGCCACGGCCCCCATCCCGAGGACGCTCCACGTGTGCACCAGCCGGTCGCTGCGGACCCTCAGCTGCCGGGGCAGGTAGCCGTCCTCGGCCACGCGCGCGGCCAGGGCGGGGAACGAGCGGAACGCCGACTTGGCCGCGAACAGCAGGAGCAGGGCGGTGGCCGCGATGGTGGCGACGGACAGGATGCTGCCCGGGCCGTACACGGTGTCCGCGAGCTGGGCGAGCACGGGGGCGGGGGCGCGGTCGGGCGTGACCTCGGCACCCGCGGCGTCCCGGAGGTTCTCCAGCTCCAGCCCGACGACGACGCCGGTGCGCTGAGCCAGGTGCATGACGCCCACGGTCAGCGCGCCGAGGGTGAGGGCCATCACGGTGAGCACCCACCGCACCGTGGGCACGGCCGGCCGGGCCATCAGGCGGGTGCTCGAGACCGGCACCTCGACGCCGGTGAGCAGCACCGATCCCGCGCTGAACGCGCGCAGGGCGAGCAGCGCCGTCGCCACGGTGCCGACGGTCCCGCCGACCCCGGCGCCCTCCTGCGTCCAGCCGGCCGTCGGCGCCGCGCCGAGCAGCCCACGGCCCTCCTGCCACAGGCCCGCCAGGACGAGCAGCGCGGTCAGGGCGACGAACACGCTCACGAGCACGGGCAGCACCCACCGGGACAGCCGCACCCCGCGGAGCGCGGCCAGCAGTACGCCCACGAGCGCGGCCGAGGCCACCAGCACGCGGCTGCCGACGGTGAGTCCGGGGGCCAGCGCCGCCACGAAGTGGGCGAAGGCGGCCACGGAGACCGCGGCGGTGAACACGAAGTCCAGCAGGAGCGCGGCCGAGGCGACGACGCCGGCCCTCGGGCCCAGCTTCATGCCGGCCATGTGATAGATGCCGCCGTGCGGAACGGCGGCGACCGCGGCGCGGAAGGACACGACGATGAGCAGCATCACCGCGACGACGGCCCAGCCGACGGCGGGTCCGAGCGCGAGCGCGGACGTGCCGGCCGCGACCAGGGTGAGGATGACCTCGTCCGGGGCGTAGGCGAGGGAGGACAGGGCGTTCGACGACGTCACGGGCAGCGCCCGCCACCGGTTCATGCGGGGCTCGTCGGCGGCGTGCGACGTCACGGGGCGACCGAGGAGGCCGCGGCGCAGGAGGGAGGACAGCGTGGCCACCGCACCACGGTACCCCCGCCGGGCCCGGACGCCGCGGCGACGCGGATGCTCCCGGACGTGCCCGCCGGATGCGAGGATGGAGCGCGCGTCGGCTCCCCGGCGCACGGAGCACCGCACGAGAGGCAGGGACGGGCATGGCCCACTACGTGATCGTCGGCGGCGGACGGGTGGGCACCCGGTTGGCGGCCGCGCTGGACGCGGCCGGTCACGGCGTCGCCCTCGTGGACCGCGACCCGCGGACCGTGGAGGGGCTGGCCCCCGGCTTCTCCGGCGAGCTCGTGGCCGGCGTGGGCTTCGACCGCTCCGCGCTGCTCGCCGCCGGCATCGACCGCGCGCAGGGCCTGGCGGCCGTGACCGCGGACGACAACACGAACATCATCGCCGCCCGCGTGGCCCGCGAGACCTTCCACGTGGACCACGTGGTGGCGCGCATCTACGACGCCGACCGGGCCCGGCTGTACCAGCGCCTCGGCATCCCCACGGTCGCCTCGATCCAGTGGACGGCCGACCAGGTGCTGCACCGGCTGCTGCCGGCCGGCACCGCCGATGCGGAGCACCGCGACGCCTCCGGCCGGTTGCTCGTGACCGAGCTGGTCCCCCACTCTTCGTGGTGGGGCCGTCGGCTGACCGACGTCGAGTCCACGGTGGGGATGCGCATCGCCTACCTCACCCGGCTCGGCGACGGCCAGCTGCCCCGGCCGGGCGACCGCCTGCAGGAGGGCGACGTGCTGCACGCCGTCTACCCGGTGGACCGCCGGGACCAGGTGGAGGCCGCCCTGCAGGGCGAGGCACGCGTGCCGGACGGCACGGACGAGGACGAGGAGGGACGGGCATGAGGGCCGTCATCGCCGGAGCCGGCGCCGTGGGCGCCTCCATCGCGCGGGAGCTGCACGCGCACGGCCACGAGGTGGTCGTCGTCGAGGCGCGCACGGACGCGGCCCGCAAGGCCGACGTCGGCGGCGCACGCCTCGTCCTCGGGGATGCGTGCGACCTGACCGTGCTCGAGCAGTGCGGCGCCCTGGAGGCGGACGTGCTCGTCGCGGCGACCGGCGACGACCGGGTCAACCTCGTGTGCTCCCTGCTGAGCCGCTCGGAGTTCGGCGTCGGCCGCACCGTGGCTCGCGTCAACAACCCGCTCAACGACTGGCTCTTCGACGAGTCGTGGGGCGTGGACGTGGCCGTGTCCACCCCCTCGATCATGACGGCGCTCGTGGAGGAGGCCGTGGAGACCGGGGACCTCGTGCGCCTGCTCAGACTGGAGGCCGGCGGCGCGGCGCTGTCCGAGTTCCGGGTCCCGGCGGAGCACTGGCTCGAGGGCCGGCGCATCGGCACCGTGTCCTGGCCGCAGGAGGCTCCGCTCGTGGCGGTCGTGCGCGACGGCGCCCCCCGGCAGGCGTCGGCGGACGAGGTCCTGGAGGTGGGCGACGAGCTCTTCTTCCTGGCCGCCGGCTCCGCCGAGCCGGCCCTGCGTCGCCTCCTCGTCGGCGAGGGCCGCGCTCAGGGACGCTCGGAGGCGGCGGAGTCCGCCGGCACGCCGTCGTCCTGACCGGGCGAGCTGACGGACCAGGCGAGCCAGAGCCCCAGGGCATAGAGCGGCAGGCCCATCACCAGGCGGGCCACCCCGAGCGCGGTGACGGCGTCCCCGAGGTAGAGGGGCACCTGCACCGCCAGGCGCAGCGCGAACACGGCCACGAGGATCCAGGTGGCCGCGGCGTAGGCGCGGCGCCGACGCCGGTGGGCCCGCCAGCGGGTGCCCTCGGCGCGCACGAGGCCGAGCACCAGGCCCGCCGCGGGCCAGCCCACGAGGACGGACACCGCGAACGCGAGGCCGTAGGCGGCGTTGGTGACGAAGCCCCACAGGTAGTAGTCGCGGGCCTGGCCGGTGGTCAGGGAGACCACGACGGACAGGACGACGACGGCGAGGCCGGCCAGCACCTGGACCGGCGACTGGCGCTGGACGAGGCGCGCGACGCCCAGCACGAGTGCGACCGCGACGGCCGCCACGCCGGAGGGCCACACCTGCTGGGTGGCGACGTAGCCGACCATGTAGACGAGGGTGGGCAGGGAGGCCTCGACGATGCCGCGCCAGCCACCGACGCTGCCCAGCGCGTCGAGGCGGCCGCGCTCGTCCAGGCGGGCTCGAGACGGCAGGGGGCCGGCCCCGTCCGGGGCGGCGGTGACGGGGCCACGCGGCTCGGTCATGGGCTCTCCTCTCGGGGCCGTGCTCAGAGCGTGGCCTCGGGCGCGTCGACCAGGTCGAACTCGGGGTTGTGCAGGGTGGGCACGCCATCCATCTGGGTGACGCGGCCGCGGACCGTCAGCCACTCCCCCGGCATGACGCCGGGCACGCGGCGCCGCCCGTGCCAGACCAGCTGCAGCGTCTCGGCGGGCGCCATGCTCCCGGGCGCGGGCAGGCGGTCGGCCAAGACCGCGCGGAAGACGGTCGCCTCGTCCACGCCGGGCAGCGTGACGGAGGCGATGACGCCGCGGCGCTCGATGCGGCCCGCGGTGCCGGTCGGGCGGGCCGCGACGGCGGGGCTCACCGGGTCTCCGTGATCTCCGGACCGCGCTCGGGCAGCGCGGTGGCCTCCGGTGCCGTGCCGTCCCCCGGGCCGGCGGCGGTGTCCGCGAGCACGTCCCGGCCCTCGTCCGGGGCCGGGCGGCGACGCTGCAGCGGGCGCGCGTTGGGAGGCAGACGCAGGGGCAGCAGCTCGCGCGGCGGGAGCGGCTCGTCGCCCCGCACCACGACCAGGTCGGAGAACACCTGTTCCAGCGGCTCAGCGGCCTCCGGCTGGAAGGCGGCCTCGCCGTGGAACACACCGCGGACGAACCAGCGCGGACCGTCCACGCCCACGAACCGGGCGACGTTCCACCCCGGCGAGCCGTCCGGCAGCGCCGCCGGCACGCGCGTGAGGATCTCGATGCCGAAGCGGCCGGTCTGCTCCTGCACGGTCGCATGGGCGGTGGTCGACAGGGAGTCGTGCAGCTCGGCGCGCAGGTCGTCCCACAGACCCGTGCGGCGCGGGGCGCTGAACGCCTGGACCTGCAGCGCCGAGCGGCCGAGGCTGACGGTGGCGGCGACGATCCGCTTCGTCGCGTCCTCGACGTCGAGGCGCAGCTTCATGCCCTGGACCGCCCGCAGGCGCAGCGACCCCAGGTCGATCATGCCGGCGGGATCCGGGCGGGTGGCGACGTCGTGCGGACCGACGTCGGCTGCCTCCGGCGCGGCGGCGATCTCGAGGTCGCGCTCCTCCAGCAGCTCGGCCGGCAGGCTGACCTGCTCGTGGCGCACGGTGCGGTTGCGTCCGAAGATCACGACGTCCTCCCAGGGGTGGTGTCGGCGGTGAAGCCGCCGGTCGAGCCGAAGCCGCCGGCCCCGCGTTCGGAGTCGGGCAGCGCGTCCACGGGCTCGAAGCGGGCCCGCACGACCGGCTGCAGCACGAGCTGGGCGATCCGGTCGCCGCGGCGCAGCACGATCGGCTCGGTCGGGTCCAGGTTGATCAGGGGCACCTTGATCTCGCCGCGGTAGCCGGCGTCGATGGTGCCGGGGGCGTTGACGACGCTCAGGCCGTGGCGGACCGCGAGGCCCGAGCGGGGGTGCACGAACCCCGCGTGGCCCTCCGGGATGGCCAGCGCCACGCCGGTCGGCACGAGGGCACGCTCACCCGGGGCCAGGGTCACGTCGACGGCGGTGCGCAGGTCCGCGCCCGCGTCGCCCGGCTGCGCGTAGGCGGGCGGGGCCAGGCCCGGATCGAGGGCGTGCAGGGGCACGGGCAGCTCGGCGGAGTCGGTCACGAGGCCCGACCCTACACGAGCACCCGTCGGCCCGGGGCCGCGTCGAGGCGGCCGGGCGGGCGCCCTTGCCGGTGCCGCGCGGCGGGACCGGAGTCCGGATGTGGGAAGCTGGGACCCATGCGTGATCCCCAGCAGCACCCCGTCGCCGATGCCTCCCGCCGCGCCCCCGAGGGCGCCGCGGCGGGACCCGATCCGGTCCTGTTCGAGGAGCGGTTGACGCCCTCCCCGGGGGTCTGGGCCGTGGCGCTCATGCTGGCGGCGCTGACGATACTCGTGTTCGCGCCGATCGACCTCGGGGTGGGCATCGCGGCCGCCGTCGCGTTCTTCGCCGTCGAGGTCCTGATCCTGGTGGCCACCACCCCGCGCATCGTGGTGCGCGAACGCACCCTCCAGGTGGGCCGCGCCAGCATCGAACGGCACCACGTCGGTCAGGTCACGGGGTATCGCGGCGAGGACGCCCGGGCCCAGCGCGGCCCGCTGCTGCACGGGCTGGCCTTCGTGAACGTGCGCGGCTGGATCGCGCCCGTCGTGCGGATCCAGCTGACCGACGAGCGCGACCGCACACCCTACTGGCTGACCAGCACCCGGCGTCCGGAGGAGCTGGTCGCGGCCCTCGGCGGGACCATGGCCCGGCAGGAGGGGACGGCCGAGGGCCGCTGACCGCCCCGGCGGCGGGGGCTCAGCCCTCGCAGTCGGTGCAGTAGATCAGGCCGTTCTTCTCACGCGCGGCCTGCGAGCGATGGCGGACCAGGAAGCAGGAGGCGCAGGTGAACTCATCCGACTGGGCGGGCAGCACCCGCACCATCAGCTCTTCACCCGAGAGGTCGGCGCCGGGCAGCTCGAACCCCTCGGCGGCCTCCGCTTCGTCCTCGTCCACGACGGCGGACTGGGTGTCCGTGCGCCGTGCCTTCAGCTCCTCGATGGAGTTCTGGCTCAGCTCTTCCTCGTTCTTGCGAGGGGCGTCGTAGTCAGTGGCCATGGGGTTTCACGCTCCGCTGGTGGGGGACGGCACCGGGACCGGTGCCGGCACTGCGCGGGCGGCGTCGTGGGCGGACCACGCGTCACCGGCCTGCGCCGTTGCGCGTAGATTGTGCACCATGGCCGAACCCGTGCCAAATGTTGTCGGGCACGCTCGCCCAGGGCGGATTCGCGCGGGCGCTCGTCCCTCGCCCGGGCCGTGGTCTGCGGCACGGCGGCTAGGATCGGGGCATGCCCGGCCGGGCGTCCGCATGCCCGGTGACCAGAACACGATGTGGGAGGGACCACCGCCATGGCAGAGCTGCGACTGACCGGACCCACCGAGGACGGCGACGCGCTGCGCCTGTCGGGGCCCGAGGGCGAGGAGCACACGCTCCCCCTCTCCCCCTATCTGCGCCGGCTGGTCATCGAGGGCGCCGCGCCCGAGGACGGGCGACCGGCCGAGGACGGCCCCGCGGCCTGGCACGACATGACGGAGATGGACGTCCCCGGGGCGGACGACGAGGACGCCGAGGGACCGGTGGACGCGGCGACGCACGCCGACGATGCCGCGGAGGAGGACGAGCGGGCTCCCGAGGCGCCCTCCGGCCCGGCCCGGCCGGACGAGGACCTCGCGCTCACCCCGCGGATCGACCCGCGGCCCGTGGCCGACGACTCGACCGCGGACGGACCGACCCCGGCGCCGCTGACCGACCAGGAGTCCGTCAAGGCCGCCGCGACCCAGGAGGCCGTGCCCCTCACCCCCCGGGAGATCCAGCAGCGCATCCGTGCGGGCGCCTCCGTGGAGCAGGTGGCCCGGGAGAGCGGGAACGCGTTCTCGCGCATCCGCACCTACGGTCACCCCGTCTTGGCCGAGCGCGACTGGATCGCCCGGCAGGCCCGCGCCGTCGAGGTCTGGGTCGGCGGGCCCGACCTCTACTCGGACCTCGTCCAGGACGGCGGCCCCACCACGCTCGGCGAGCTCGCCGCGCACCGGCTCGCCGAGCTGGGCGTGGACGAGGCGAGCCTCGAGTGGGACGCGTGGCGCGAGGACCAGGCCGGCTGGACCGTGGCCGCCCGGTTCGCCGTGGCCGGTGCGAGGAGTCTGCCCACCCGCGAGGAGCCGCCGGCGCTCTGGACGTTCCGCCCGGCCGGACGCCACCTCGAACCCGAGAACGCCTGGGCCCGCGCCCTGTCCGAGGCGGAGGCCTGGGACCTGGTCCCCCGCGCCCCCGCGGCCGAACCGGTGACGGACGACGTGGACGCCGAGGACGCCGTGACCCCCGCGGGTGCGCACTCCCCGGCCGCCGACCGCGACGCCGATCTGCTGGAGATCCTGCGGGTGCGCCGGGGTCAGCGTGTGGGCGCGGACCTGGAGTCGGACGACGCGCTCGCGCACCTGATCGCTCGCGAGCACCAGGACCGGAGTCGGCGCGAGGCCGCCCAGGCGCCCGAGCGGCTCGCCCCGGTCGACGCCGAGGGGGCCCTGACGACCGCCGACGACGCCCCGGTCGTCGACGCGCCGGAACCGGCCGCCGAGACCGACCGCGCCGAGGACACTGCCGCAGACGTCGCGGACGCGGGTGTCGAGGACGAGGGGGCGGAGCCCGCGCCTCGCGAGCGTGCCGCGCGCCCTGCCATGCCGACCGTCACGCCGCGCCCCCGGGCCCGCTCGGCCGCTCGCCGCGCGTCCGTGCCCAGCTGGGACGAGATCGTCTTCGGCCGCAAGGGCGACTGACCCCGGCCCGGCCCCGGCCGCGGGGCGGGCTCAGCGGTGCCAGGTGAGCAGCGGGACCTCCCGCTCGGCGCGCGTGGGCGCGCCGTGCTGGCCCACCATCTCGAAGGCGTGCGGGGGCACCCGCCGGCCGTCGTAGAGGGCCAGATCCCCGTGCACGGCGACGAGCAGATCCCCGATGCGGGCACGGACCCGGTCCTCGACGACGGCGCCGAACCAGCCGGCGTCGACGGCCTCGTCCCGCGTGAGCACCCACGCGTGCGCCCCGTAGCGCTCGGCCCAGGTGCGCCGCACCCTCGCGCGCACGTCCGGACCCGCGTCGGACCGGAAGTGCAGCTGCACGAGGCGGGGCTCCCCCGCGGTGTGCGCGATCCCCTCGAGCAGCGCGGGGTCGGCGAGCTCCCCGGCCTCGTCCAGGGCGGCGTAGTCCACGCGGCGCGACGGCGGCACGTCGACCATGCCGTGGTCGCCGGTGGCGAGCACCACCGTCCCGGCGGGCACGCGGTCCACCAGGCGCCGCACCGCCGCGTCGATCTCCTCGAGGGCGTGCAGCCACCGTTCCGAGCCCACGCCGTCCCGGTGGCCGGCCTTGTCCAGCTCGTTGACGTAGAAGTAGACGAGCGTGGGCATGCGCGCGTCCTTCATCACGCGTTCGGCGGCCTGGGCGCGGGCGATCAGGGTGCGACCGGCCACGAACCGGCCGCCACGCAGCCCCGCCCGTGTCAGGGCCGAACGCTCGAAGGCGGGCAGCGAGACCGTGACGGCGTCCACGCCGGCCGCGGCGGCGCGCTCGAACACGGTGGGCTTCGGCTGCCACCCCACCGGGTCGGTGGCCTCGTCCCAGCCGCCCAGCTGATTGATCACCACGTCCCGGTCCGGGTCGAGCACGTCGTAGCCGGCCACGCCGTGCTCCCCGACGTCCAGCCCGGTGCCCAGGCTCGTGAGGGAGGCGGCCGTCGTGGTGGGCACGGCCACCTCGAGGACGCGGCCGCCGTCGGCCATCGCCGAGCGCAGCGTGGGGGCGTGGCCGCCGAAGCGCTTCAGCAGGGACCGTCCGAGGCCGTCCACCAGGGCGACGACCACGCGGCGGCCCGCCGGGACCGCGAGCGCGTTCTCACAGCCCGGGACACCGAGGGCGGCCGCGGCGGAGGTCAGGACGGAGCGCAGGGCACGGTCGGCGGGGACCACGCCCGCGGGGAGGGCGGGCCCCGTCACGTGGTGGCCGCCAGGTGGGCGCGGCGCAGGGCCCGGGCGAAGGCCAGGGCGCCGTCGACGGCCCCCTGCCCGTCGGCGTCGGCGGCGACGCGGATCACGAGGTCCTCGCGGGTGGCGGTGCCGGTGTAGCCGTGGTCGAGGTCGCACTGGGGGTCGGCGCAGCCGGCGGGCTGCAGGTCCAGTCGCTGGCCTCCGGCCCACATCAGCCCGAGGGTCATCTCGGCCACGGGGTCGGACGGCCGGAAGCGGGCGGGGTCGGCGTGGCCGGTGGTCAGGACCACGGAGCCGAGGGCGCGGACCGGGACCATCTCGGTGGAGACCTGGGCGAGGACCGCCTGGCCGGCCGGGTCGGCGGCGTGGTCGTCGAGGTGGACGGCCAGCAGGGTGTCCCCGGCGAGCACGAGGGCCGTGATGTGCCGGTGGATCTCCTCGTAGTCGAAGTGCGTGTCCACGTGGACGAGGTGCGCGTCCGGGGTGCGGCCTTCGAGCTCGACGGCGATGGCGTGCGCCACGAGGTCCGGGTAGAAGCCGGCGCGGACGAGCGAGGCGTCGAGGCCGCCGCTGCCGTCCAGGGTGCGGGCCTCGCGCTGCCGGCCCTCGGCCTCGGGGGCGTCGGGGCGGTGGTCGGGACGGCCGGGCTCGTGACTCCTGCGGAACGGGCTCATGTCCCCCATGCTACGGGTCCGGTGCCGGGCCGTCCGGGCCCGCTGTGGACGGCCCGGTCAGCGGCCGCGCAGCGCGCGCCGGGCCGAGTCGGTGCGGCGGGCCGCGTTGGCGACGTGCACCTCGGCCTGCAGCACC
The DNA here is from genome assembly GCF_006704135.1 of Micrococcus sp. R8502A1. Lineage (NCBI taxonomy): Bacteria > Bacillati > Actinomycetota > Actinomycetes > Micrococcales > Micrococcaceae > Micrococcus > Micrococcus sp. R8502A1. The sequence goes on along the minus strand of NZ_VIGS01000020.1, from coordinate 12,841 downwards.
GTCACGCCCTCGGGGGCGGCCAGCACGGGCGCGAAGCGCAGGCGGGCGACCTGCGGCAGGTCGTCCTTGAGGACGCTGACGCGGCCCACGAGGTCCTCCAGCGCGGCGAGGTTGACGGAGGGCACCCCGCCGGTGCCGCGCAGCTTCACGGCGGCGCGGGGGGCGCGGACCATGCGGGCCACGTCCCGGTCCGTGAGCGGGGGCACGCGGTGCACCCAGTCCCCCAGCAGGTCCGTGGCGTCGCCGGCGATGCCGAAGGAGACCACGGGGCCCAGCAGCGGGTCCTCGAGCGCCGTGAGCATGCAGGCCTGGCCGGCGGGGGCCATGGCCTGGACCTCGAGCTCGCGCACGCCGAACGGCGCGAGCAGACGGCGCATGTGCTCGACGTTGCGGCGCAGGGAGTCGGCGTCCACCACGTTCAGGCGGACGCCGCCCAGGTCGAGTCGGTGCCGCAGGTGGGGGTCCACGGCCTTGAGCGCCACGGGGAAGCCGAGCCGCTCGGCGGCCGCCACGGCCTCGTCGGCGGTCTCGAACCGGGCCGAGGGCAGCACGGTGATCCCGTAGTGGCCCAGCAGCGTCTCGGTCTCCTCGTCGGAGAGCCGGACGAGTTCGGTGCCCTCGGCACGCGCGGCGGCCGCCTCCACGAGCTCCTCGGCCTCGTGCGGGTGCAGGCCGGTCGGCTCGAGCGGCTCGCCGACCTCCTGGCGGCGCCAGTGGACGTAGTCCGCGAGCGCGCCGAGCACGGTCATGGCCTGCTGCGGCGACGGGTAGAAGGGCAGACCGGGCTGCAGGGAGCCGGGCTCGGCGTCGTCGTCGACGGGACCGGCGGCGCCGAGCGTGGCCCCGCGGTAGCGCGGGGAGACGACGTCGGTCAGGCAGCCGAGCACGGGGATGCGGGCGTCCCGGGTCGCGTCGGCGAGGGCGTGGGCCAGTCGCTCCGGCTCGTCGTCCGCCTGGTGCAGGCCGAGGCGGGCCAGCACCACGACGGCGTCGGCCTGCTCGTGGCGGACGGCGTCCCGGACGGCGGAGACCAGCGTCTCGGCGGGCGGGGCGATGCCCTGCTCGCTGCCGACGAGGCCGACGGTGGCCGTGACCTCCAGCCCGGCCTCGGCCGCGGCGTCGCGGCCCAGCCGGTCCAGGGCGAGGGAGTCGGCCACGAGGACGACGCGGTGGCCCGTGGGCAGCGGCTGGCTGGCCACGGCCATGAGGATGTCGAGCATGGCCTCGTGCGTGTGGGCCTCGAGCACGCCGGTCTGGTCGAGCATCGAGTCCACGGTGCCCTCGGGGGCCTGGGTGGTGCGGGTCTCGTGGCCCGGGGGCAGGAAGCGCCCGGTGACGTCGGAGCGGACCACCACGACGGGCTTGGTGCGGGAGAGCCGCCGGGCGATGCGGGAGAACTTGCGTGGGTTGCCGAACGACTCGAGGTACACACCGACGGCGGCGGTGTGGGGGTCCGCCTCGAAGAACTGCATGGCGTCGTTGCCCGAGACGTCCGCACGGTTGCCGGCGCTGATCGAGGTGGAGATCCCCACCCCGCGGCGCTTGACGCCGGCGGAGACCATGGCGCCGACGGCGCCGGACTGGCTGAACAGCCCGACGGGGCCGCGCTGGGCCAGGCCCGGGGACGGGGAGGCGTTGAGGCGGATCGCGGGGTCGGTGCGGACCAGGCCGGCCGAGGCCGGGCCGATCACGCGCATGCCGTGGGCGCGGGCGAGGGAGACCAGGCGGCGCTGGGCCTCGAGCCCCTCGGCGCCGGCGTCGGCGTAGCCCGAGGTGAGGACCACGAGGCCCTGGGCCCCGGCCGCGGCGGCCTCGGGGATGAGGGCCTCGACCTCGTCGGCGGGCACAGCGACGACGACGAGGTCGACCGGCTCGCCGATGTCGGCCAGGGAGCGGTGGGCGGTGAGGCCCTGGACGTCCTCGGCGGCGCGGTTCACGGCGTGGACGGCTCCCGTGAAGCCCGCCTCGAGGACGTGGCGCAGCACGAGCGAGCCGACGGCCTGCGGATCGCGGGAGGCGCCGACGACGGCCACGGACGCGGGCTCGACCAGCTCGGCGACGCTGCGGGACTCGGCGCGGTGCTCGCGGGACTCGACGACGGCGCGCCACCGGGCGGTGGGGTCGATGGGGAACTCGACGGCCACGACGCCGTCCTCGAAGCGGCGAGTCACCTCGAAGCCGGACTCCTGGAACACCGAGAGCATCTTGCGGTTCTCGGGCAGGACCTCGGCGGTGAAGCGGCGGATGCCGTTCTCGCGGGCGGCCACGGCGAGGTGCTCCATGAGGATGGAGCCCAGTCCGCGGCCCTGCGCGGCGTCGGAGATGTTGAAGGCGACCTCCGCGGCGTCGGAGTCCCCGTAGCGGTCGTAGCGGCCCACGCCGAGCAGTCGGCCGCCGCGGGTGATCACGAACGCCACCCGGTCCCGGTGGTCCACGTGGGTGAACCGGTCCAGGTCCTTGGCGCTCAGCTCGGACTTGTACGTGAAGTAGCGCAGGTAGATGGAGTTCTCGGACTGCCCGGCGTGCATGCGCTGCAGCTCGGCGGCGTCCTCGGGCGAGATGGGCCGCAGGTGGGCCGTCGCACCGTCACGGAGCACCACATCGGCCTCCCAGTGGGAGGGATATCCGCGGACGGCTTCGGTCTCACCCATAGGATCACTGTAGACAATCCCCGACGCCGTGAGGACTCCCCGACCACCATGATGGCCCGTTCATCCCGTTCCCGCCCCGCCGAGCAGGACGCCCCGCGCCCGCTGCCGCTGGAGCAGGAGAACATCGTCGACGTCGACGTCTCCGAGGAGATGGAGGCGTCCTTCCTCGAGTACGCCTACTCGGTGATCTACTCGCGCGCCCTGCCGGACGCGCGCGACGGCCTCAAGCCGGTGCAGCGGCGCATCCTCTACATGATGTCCCGCATGGGCCTGCGCCCGGACCGCGGCCACGTGAAGTCCGCCCGTGTGGTGGGCGAGGTGATGGGCAAGCTGCACCCCCACGGCGACGCCGCGATCTACGACGCGATGGTCCGCCTCGCCCAGCCGTTCTCCCTGCGCCTGCCCGTGGTGGACGGGCACGGCAACTTCGGCTCGCTCGACGACGGCCCCGCGGCCCCGCGCTACACGGAGGCCCGCATGGCCCCGGCCGCCCTGGCGCTCACCGCGGACCTCGACGAGGGCACCGTGGACTTCGTCCCCAACTACGACAACCAGCTCCAGCAGCCGGCCGTGCTGCCCGCCGCCTACCCCAACCTGCTCGTCAACGGCACCACCGGCATCGCCGTCGGCATGGCCACGAACATGGCCCCGCACAACCTGCGCGAGGTCGTGGCGGGCGCGCGCCACCTGCTCGCGGACCCCGAGGCGGACCTCGAGGCGATCATGGCCCACATCCCCGGCCCCGACCTCCCCTCGGGCGGCCGGATCGTGGGGCTCGACGGCGTCCGCGACGCCTACGCGACCGGCCGCGGCACGTTCCGCATGCGGGCCGCCGTCGCCGTGGAGCAGGTCTCCGCGCGGCGCACCGGCCTGGTCGTCACCGAGCTGCCGTACGGCGTGGGCCCCGAGAAGGTCATCGAGCGGATCAAGGCCGGCGTCGACGCGAAGAAGCTCAGCGGCATCGCCGACGTCGTGGACCTGACGGACCGCAAGAACGGGCTGCGCCTGCAGATCGAGCTCAAGTCCGGGTTCAACCCCCAGGCCGTGCTGGCCGCCCTGTACCGGCACACCCCGCTCGAGGAGACGTTCGGGATCAACAACGTCGCGCTCGTCGACGGCCAGCCGCAGACCCTGGGCCTGCTGCCCCTGCTGCGGGTCTACGTGGACCACCGTCTGGACGTGGTGCGGCGCCGCACCGGGCACCGCCTCGGCAAGCACCGCGACCGCCTCCACCTCGTCGAGGGCCTGCTGCTGGCGCTCGTGGACATCGACGAGGTCATCGAGATCATCCGTTCCTCGGACGACACCACGGCCGCGCGCACCCGCCTCATGGGCGTCTTCGACCTCACCCAGGTGCAGGCCGACCACATCCTGGAGCTGCGGCTGCGCCAGCTGACGAGATTCTCCCGCATCGAGCTGGAGGCCGAGCGCGACGAGCTGCAGGCCGCGATCGCCGAGCTCGAGGCGATCCTCGCCTCCGACGCGCGGCTGCGTGAGGTGGTCTCGGCCGAGCTGCAGGCCGTCGCCGACGAGCACGGCGACGACCGGCGCACGGTCCTGCTCGAGGCCGAGACCGCCGCGGCCCCCGCCGCCGGGCCCGCACCGTCCGGGCCCACCCCCGCCGGCGCCGCGGAGGCCGGGGCGGACCTGATGGTCCCGGACACGGCGTGCTGGGCCCTGCTCTCCACCTCCGGACGCCTGCTGCGCACCGCGGACCGCACGCCGATCGCCCCGCAGGGCCGGCGCCGCAAGCACGACGCCTTCGCCTCCGTGGTCCCGACGACGGCCCGCGGTGAGATCGGGGCCCTCACCTCCGCCGGCGCGCTGCACCGCCTCCAGGCGGTCGACCTGCCGGTGGCCGGCGAGCCGTCCGCGGCCCCCGCGATGACCGCGGCCGTCCCCGCCGCGGAGCTGGTGCCCCTGGCCAAGGGCGAGACGCTCGTGGCCCTGGTCCCCCTGGACGCCGTCCTGGCGCTGGGCACCGCCCACGGGGTCGTCAAGCGCGTCCGGCCGGAATGGCCCCTGAACCGCCAGGTCGTCGACGCCGTCGCCCTGAAGGACGGCGATGCGGTGGTCGGCGCCGCCCCCGCCCCGGACGAGGCCGACCAGCTCGTCTTCCTCACCCGCACCGGCCAGCTGCTGCGCTACGCCGCCTCCGCCGTGCGCCCCCAGGGCCCGGCCGGCGGCGGTGTCGCGGGCATCCGGCTGGCCGCCGGGGACACGGTGCTCGCGTTCGGGGTGGCCCCCGCCGCCTCCCTCACCGAGACCGGTGCGGACGCCGCCGCCCACCCACGGCCCGCCGTCGTGGTGACCGTGACGGACGGCGAGGCGGACGTGCTCGGCTCCGCCCCGGGCTCCGTCAAGGTCACGCCGCTCGGGGAGTATCCGGCCAAGGGCCGCGGCACCGGCGGCGTGCGCGCCCACCGGCTGCTCAAGGGCGAGAGCGGCCTCGAGCTCGGCTGGATCGGCGCTGCGCCCGCGCTCGCGGCCTCGCGGGCCGGGGTGGCCCGCGCGCTGCCGATCGAGTACGGGCGTCGGGACGGCTCGGGCGTGCCCGTGGACCAGCGCATCGAGGCCGTCGGTGCCGGCGCCTCCCCCGACCTCGTCTCGGCCCCGCCCGCCGAGGACGACGCCGTGGCCGTGTCCGCGGACTGATCAGGGGGCCTCAGCAACCGACCCGCACAGGGACGTCACCGTCCTCGAGCAGCCTGCCGTCATGGGTGACGATCACGACGATCCTGTCTGCCAGAGCCCGGCGCAGATCCGTGATGAGGGCGCGTGCCTCGTCGGCGTCCACGTGTGCGGTCGGCTCGTCCAGCAGCACGACATCGGCGCGGGCCACGAGAGCCCGGGCCACGGCCAGGCGTTGACGCTGCCCGCCCGAGAGCCGCTGCCCGCCAGGGCCGACGCGCGTGTCCAGGCCCTGCGGTGCCGCGGCCAGCCACGGACCCAGTCCCACCAGCTCGAGCGCGGCGGTGAGCTCTGCGTCGGACGGGGCGTCCGCGACGCCGCGGGCCAGGGCGAGGTTGCCGCGCGCCGTGGAGTCGAAGATCAGGGCGTCCTGCGGGGTCCAGGCGACCCGGGCCAGCGCCGTCGCGTCCGGGCGGACCGGGTCCGGCTGGGGCGTCGGGGGCACGGTCTCGAGCGTGTACCGGCCGGCGGTCAGGGGCAGGAAGCCCAGCAGCACGGCCAGCAGGGTCGACTTCCCGGATCCGGAGGGCCCGGTGACGACGGCGACGTCCCCGGGGGCCAGGTCGAGCTCCAGGTCGGTCCACAGCGGCGGCGCACCGGGGTGGGCGAAGGCGGCCTCGACCAGGCGCAGGCGGCACACCCGTGCCTCCGGCTCTGCGGCCTCCGCCGGCTCAGGCGGCGCCGCGGCAGCTCCGCCCTCCTCCGGGCCGAGCAGCTCGCCGGTCGCCCGCGCCCGATCCGCCAGGGTGCCCCAGTGCTGGGCGGCGGCGGCCAGCGCCCCATAGGGCTCGGCCCAGGAGAGTGCGAGCAGCACCACCAGGGCCGCGACCGGCGCTGAGGTGCCGGTGTGGGCCGCCGCGGCCGCCGCGGCCACCGCGATCCCCCCGGAGGCCGCGACCGCCAGCGCCCGGCCCCCGCCGGCGGCCCACGCGGCCCGACGGCGGGGACGCTGCAGCCGGTCGTCCAGCACCGCCAGTCCCCTCAGCGCAGGCTCGGTCAGCCCCAGCCCGCGCAGGTCCCCGGCCGCGTTCAGCACGGCGGCCACACGGTCGACGAGCGCGCCCTGCCCTCGCACCTGGGCCGCGGTCTGGCGGCGGTCCAGGACGGCGACCAGCGCGGGGATCACCACCAGGGCGACTGCCCCGGGCACCAGGGCCACGACCGCCAGCTCCGGGGCCAACGCCCAGGTCAGGGCGGCGGTGGCCAGCCAGGCGAGCAGGGCCGCCGGGGCAGGCACGAGCACCCGGGGCACCGCGTCCCGAAAGGCGTCCACGTCCGAGACCAACAGGGACAGGGCGCCGTCGGTCCGGCCCACCCGCCCCCACAGCCGGGGTTGACGGCCCAGCGCGTCCCACAGGCGCAGCCGCAGCTCCGTGGCCCAGCCGAACACGGCGTCGTGGGTGGTCAGCCGGTCCAGGTAGCGGAACACGGCCCGGGACAGGCCGAACCCGCGCACCAGCACGATCACGGCCAGCAGGTAGAGCACCGGCGGCCGCGTCGAGGCGGTGACGATCAGCCAGCCGGACAGTGCCGCCAGCAGTGCCGCGGACACGTGGGTCCCGGCGGCCCAGCCGATGCCGGCCCAGAGCTTCGGTTGCCGCCACGGCAGCAGCCGCAGTCCGGCCCGCAGCGAGACCTGTCGCGGGGTGACCGGCTCCGGCCGCGCACGCCCCTGGGCGGCGGCGACCGGCATAGCCGTGGCCGGGGATCCGGCGGTCGGACCGGCGCCGGGGGCCAGCCGGACGATGGCGTCGGCGGCCGTCAGCAGGGTGGGATCGTGGGAGGCGGCCAGCACGGTGCACTGCGGCGTGCTCAGCCCGGGCACCGCACCGGAGGGCAAGGCCGCGAGGGTCTCGACGACGACGGCGGCGACGGCGCCGTCCAGGTGGGCGGTGGGCTCGTCCAGGAGTACGAGCCACGGGCCGGTCCCGTCCGCGGCGTGCAGGCGGGCCAGGAGGCGGGCGACCGCGACCCGCCGGCACTCCCCCGGACTCAGATCGGCCGGGTCCCGCTCCTGGAGACCCTCGAGCGCCACGGCGGCCAGCACGGCGGAGCGAACGGGACCGGGCAGCGCACCCCCGGCGGCCAGGTCCAGTTCGCCGGCGACCGTGCGCTCGGTCAGCACGGGGTGCTGCCCGATCCAGAGGGTGCGTTCCGTGTCGACTCCGGCGACCCGGCCGGTGGCCTCGGCGGCGTCCTGGCGCAGCAGGCCGGCCAGCAGACGCAGGACGGTGGACTTGCCGGTGCCGGAGGGCCCGGCCAGGGCGGTCAGATGCCCCGGGGGCGCGGTGAGGTCGAGACCCTCGAGCACCTGCCGTCCGGCCATCCGGACGCTCAGGTCCTGCACCAGGACGCCGCCGTCCCGGTCCGGCCCGGAGGCCGGCCCGAGCGTGTCGAGCACGGGGGCCGGGACGGGGGCGTCGGCCGCGGCCCGGGCGCGGGACTCGGCCTCGCGGCCGTCCTCGGAGGCGTGGAAGGCCGCGCCGACCTCCCGCAGCGGCAGGTAGAGCTCGGCGGCGAGGATGAGGACCACCAGGCCGTCGAGAAGCGCCATCTGCCCGTTCACCAGGCGCAGTCCGATGAACACCGCCATGACGGCCACGGACAGGGAGGCGATCAGCTCGAGGGCGAGACCGGAGAGGAATGCGGTGCGCAGCGTGACCATCGTGGCCGCGTGGTGCCGCTGGGAGACCTCCTGCAGAGCGCGGCGCTGGACGCCGGCCCGGTGGAGTCCGACGAGCACCGGCAGGCCGCGGGCGAGCTCCAGCAGGTGCCCGGCCAGCCGGTCGAGCCCGTCCTGGGCGGCATCGATGCGCTCCTGGGTGTGGCGGCCCACCAGGATCATGAACAGGGGAACCAGGGGCAGGGTGATGGCGGCCACCACGGCGGAGACGAGGTCGTGGGTGAGGATCCACACGCCCAGGGCCGCCGGGACCACGGCGGTGGCGGCCAGCGCGGGCAGGGCTTCGGTGTAGTGGTCGTCCAGGCTCTTGAGGCCGTGGGTGACCAGGACGGCATCGGCGCCGGAACGGGGGCGTCCGCCGTCGGCGGCGGCCAGCCGTTGGGCGACGACGGCGGCCCGCACCTGCTGCTGGGCCCCCAGCGCGGCACGGCGGCCCACCACGCGCTGCCCCGCCTCCGCCAGGGCACGCAGGGCCACCCCGGCCGCCCCGAGCAGCACGGGGCCACTCAGGGTCTGCGCGGCGGGCACAGGGCCCACGGGGGCCGGCGGGTGGAACAGCAGCTCCAGCAGCCGGGCGGAGTCCTCGGGGTCCAGGGTCATCGCCAGGCCGGTGATCAGCCGGGCCAGGGATTCGGCGAGCAGGATCCAGCCGAGCGCGCGCAGCACGGCAAGGGCCAGCAGGGCCGGCAGGGCCCGACGTGCCGCCGGGGTCATCGGGGGCCGGGCCCGACGGGTCCTGCCCGGAGGCGGCCCGGCCGCCGAGGCGGAGCGCTCGACGGCCGGGGCGGCGGGGCGGCTGGGGCTCACAGCGGCTCCACCAGGTGGGCCTCCGGGATGTGGGTGTCGGCCAGACGGCGGCGGAACATCCAGTAGGACCACCCCGTGTAGGCCAGCACGATGGGCACGAAGATCAGGGAGATCACGGCCATCAGGCCCAGGGTGTACGGGCCGGAGGAGGCCAGCTGAGCGGTGAGGCTGAACTGCGGGTCCACCGTGGAGGGCAGCACCACCGGGTACTGGGTGACCATGATCGCCGTCCACGCCAGCACCAGAACCAGCGTCAGGGACGTGAAGGCCAGGCCCTCGCGGCCGGCCCGGGCGGCCACCACCGACGCGGCCACCGCCACGACGGCCAGCACCAGCAGCGCCCAGGTCCACGGGCGGTCGCCGCGGGCCACCACGAGCCCTGCCCAGACCAGCAGCGGCAGCACGGCCAGCGGGGTCCACGTGGACAGGAAGCGGGCGGCCGACCGGCGGGGGGCGCCGTCGGTCTTCAGGCCGATGAACGCCCACGCCTGCGCCAGGGAGAAGCCGACCACGGCCAGACCACCGAGCAGCGCCGGGCCGGTCACCCACACGAAGGGGCCGCCCACCCGGTCCCCGTTGGCGTCCAGCGGCAGGCCGGTCGTCGTCAGCACGAGCAGCACGCCGGCCATGAAGGCCGCCAGGAACGAGCCGATGCCCAGGGTCCAGGTCCAGATCTCCCGGCCGGCGTCGGTGGCGGCCTTGCCGCGGTACTCGATGGACACCGCCCGCAGGATCAGACCGAACAGCATCACGAGCATCGGCAGGTACAGGGTGGAGAACACCGCCGCGTACCAGAACGGGAAGGCCGCGAACATCGCTCCGACGGCGGTGATCAGCCACACCTCGTTGCCCTCCCAGACGGGGCCGATGATGTTCAGCAGCACCCGGCGCCGTGGCTCGTCCCGCGCCCAGAAGCGCACGAGCATGCCGACCCCGAGGTCGAAGCCCTCGAGGGCCAGGTAGCCGAGCCAGAGCACGGCGATGATGACGTACCAGTAGACGGGAAGGACCTCAGCCATGGTCGTGCTGTCCTCTCTGCGAGCGGGTCAGTAGGCGAACGCGAGCACGTCGTCGCGGTCGCGCTTCTGTTCATCGGAGTGCTCGGCGGCGGTGAGCTCCGGCATGGCGGCCGGGACGCCGCCGCGGACGAACCGGGTCAGCAGGAAGACCTCGACGCCCAGCAGCACCGCGTAGATCCCGACCAGGACGATCAGGGACACGAGGACCTCTTCACCCGTGACCCCGGGCGAGACGGCCGCGGCGGTGAACATGTACACCTGATCCACGCCCATCGCCGGGTTCGGGTACACCACGAACGGCTGCCGGCCCATCTCGGTGAACACCCAGCCGGTCATGTTCGCCGCGAACGGCGCCCCGATCGAGGCCACGGCCAGGCGCATCCAGCCACGGGAGGCCGGGACGGTGCCGCGGCGGGAGAACCACAGCGCGCCCAGTGCCGCGAGCGCGCCGAGTCCGCCGAAGAGGATCATGAGCCGGAATCCCCAGTAGGTGACCTCCATCAGCGGCAGATAGGAGATCTCGCTGCCGGCGCGGTCGCCGTAGAGCTCGGAGTCGGGCAGGTGCGTGCCGTACTTCTGCTCGAACTCCGGCAGCAGGGTGTTGATGCCGCGCACCGGCGTGGTGAAGTCCTCGTACGCGAGGTAGGAGAGCAGGCCCGGCACCTCGATCACGCCCTGGACGTCCTCGCAGGTGGTCGCTCCACCCGAGCGCACATCGCCGAGGGTGAGCACGGAGAACGCGGTGCCGTCGTGGCAGGCGGCCTCCGCGGCGGCCATCTTGGTGGGCTGGAAGTGGATCATCTGCTGGGCCTGGGCATGGCCGGAGAATGCGGTGCCGACGAAGCCGATCAGGGCGACGGCCGCCCCGGCGCGCAGCGAGGTGAGCCAGACGCGGTGGTCGGTGCGGTCCCGGGCGGCGGTGCCGGCGTCGCCGACGACGACCCGGCCCGCCTCGTCCACGACGTCGATGCCGTCCCGGCGGCGCTTCCACAGGTGGTACCAGGCGATCCCCACGAGGAAGCCGCCGGCCACGGCCCAGGAGCCGAAGATGGTGTGCGGGTAGTGGGTGAGGACGATCGGGTTGGTCAGCACGGCGCCGAGGTCGTTGAGCACCGGGCGGCCGTCGACGACCTCATAGCCCACCGGGTGCTGCATGAAGCCGTTGGCCACCATGATGAAGTAGGCCGAGAGGTTGATCCCCAGCACCGCGCACCACAGGGCGGCCAGGTGGAGTCTTCGCGGGATCCGGTCCCAGCCGAAGATCCAGATGCCCAGGAACACCGATTCCAGGAAGAACGCGATGAGCGCCTCGAGGGCCAGCGGCGCCCCGAAGACGTCCCCGACGAACCGGGAGTACTCCGACCAGGCCATGCCGAACTGGAACTCCTGCACCAGCCCGGTGGCCACGCCCATGATGAAGTTGATCAGGAACAGCTTTCCCCAGAACTTCGTCATCCGCAGGTAGTGGTCCTTGCCCGTGGCGACCCAGAGGGTCTGCAGGACGGCGACGACGAGGCCGAGTCCGATGGTCAGCGGGACCATGAGGAAGTGGTAGACGGTGGTGATGCCGAACTGCCACCGTGCGAGTTCGAGGGGATCCACGAGGCTGCGCTCCTGAGACAGGCGTTCGACCGCGACAACGCGGTCGCTGGATACCACCACCCTAGTCCGTCGGACGTCGTGACATCGCCGGACGGCGCCGGGCCGACGACGCCCTGACCGTGTCCGCGGACTGTCCCGGCCGAGGCGACCCTGTTCGCCTCGGGCCGATCGAGGCCTCCGACGGGCGCCCCGCCCGACCCCTCCGATACAGTGGGCTGTCGTCTCACCGCAGGTGAGCGCCCCCTCCCCGACCCCCGCAGATTGGTCCTGGTGACGAACGTGTCCGGCAACGCCAGCTACGAGTACTCCCGCGCCGCCCTCCTGGCGGTCACCGAGGTGGAGGCCCCCGTCGAAGTCACCTCGCAGGACCTCGACGACCAGCTGGCGGAGGTGCTCACCCGCCTGCGCCTGCCCGGCTCCCTCCTGGAGCGGGTGGCCGGTGTGCGCAGCCGACGGAACTGGGACGAGACCGAGGACTTCCAGGAGGCCGCCGCGCGCGCCGGCGTCGCGGCCCTGGAGCAGGCCGGCGTCCCGCGGGAGCGGGTGGGCCTGCTCGTGAACACGTCGGTGACCCGGGCCACGCTCGAGCCCTCCGTGGCCGTGCGGATCCACCACCTCATGGGGCTGCCCACCTCGGCGACCAACTTCGACATCACGAACGCGTGCCTCGGGTTCGTCAACGGCCTCATGCTCGCCTCCACCCTGGTGGACGCCGGCCAGATCGACTACGCGGTCGTGGTCGCCGCCGAGGACGCCTCGAAGGTGCAGGCCGCCACCGTGGCCAACCTGCACGCCGAGACCACGCACCGCGGCAACTTCATGGAGCAGTTCGCGTCCCTGACGTTGGGCTCCGGGGCCGCCGCCGCCGTCGTCGGCCGCATCGAGGACCACCCGGACGCCCATCGGATCGTCCGCGGGATCACCCGCGCCGGCACCGACCACCACGGCCTGTGCGTGGGCGACCACCACGGCATGTACACCGACTCCACCGCCCTGCTCAAGGACGGTCTCGAGCTCGTGATGGACGCGTGGCACGACGTCCCGGCGGAGTGGGCGTGGCCGCAGGCCGACCGGTTCATCACCCACCAGGTCTCGCAGATGCACACCGACGCGATCGCGGAGTCCGCCCACCTGGACCCGGCGCGCATCCCGACGACGTTCCCCACGCTGGGCAACGTCGGCCCGGCGTCGCTGCCCATCACCCTCGTGCGGGAGATGGACGCCCTGGAGGACGGGGACACAGTGGTCTGCCTGGGCGTGGGCTCGGGTCTGAACACCGCGATGCCTGTCTCTTATAAACATCGGACGCTGCCGACGAACGCCTTCGAAACTGTGCCAATGGTGAAGCACACGTTTAAACAAATAATACCTCCACCATTAATGGACAT